>NZ_JBHIRE010000003.1:0-69766 GCF_042196885.1 Bartonella sp. AA86SXKL
ATAAGGCTGTCGATGCTATGAAGAAAGCACCTGAAGCAGCCGATAAAGCAGCATCTGATGCAGCGGAAAAAGCCACTAACGCTGTTAATAAGGCTGTCGATGCTATGAAGAAAGCACCTGAAGCAGCCGATAAAGCAGCATCTAGCGCGGTGGAAAAAGCCACTGACGCTGTTAATAAGGCTGTTGATGCTGTGAAGAAAGCACCTGAAGCAGCTGATAAAGCAGCATCTAGCGCGGCGGAAAAAGCCACTGACGCTGTTAATAAGGCTGTTGATGCTGTGAAGGAAGCACCTGAAGCAGCCGATAAAGCAGCATCTAGCGCGGTGGAAAAAGCCACTGACGCTGTTAATAAGGCTGTCGATGCTGTGAAGAAAGCACCTGAAGCAGCTGATAAAGCAGCATCTAGCGCGGTGGAAAAAGCTACTAGTGTTGCGGAGCACCAAGGGATTATTTTAGAGAATCAACAGGCTTTATTTAAAGATTATGATTTAGATAAGCTTTTGCATAAGATACGAATGGTGCTTGAGCATAACAGTCTAAAAAATATTAACAAGCAGTTTCACGAGCTTTTTGATACAGAAGCCTCTTCTGTTTATTCTTGTTCTTTTGAAAAGTCTGCTGTAGATGAAAAATCTCAGACTGTAAAAGAAGAGATGGAGCAGGACCATAGTACAGGTGATCAGACAAAGGTTGCTGCTGTGGAAGCTAAGGTGGAGAGCCATGACCATGAAAACAGTCAACCTTTTAACAAAGCGTATGAAGTAGGTGCTCCAATTGAAGCACATCAGAGTGACAATCTTTCTTCTTCTAAAGCTTTGTATAAGGAAGGGTATGATTTTATTCGTTCTGCCAACTATGTTGATGCTGAAAAAAGCTTTTGCGCTTTTCAAAATCGTTACAAAAAAGATTCTTTGAGTGATGACGCTTTATTTTGGTTGGCCGAATCTTTGTTGGGGCAAAAACGCTATCATGAAGCAGCACAAGTTTATCTTACCGCATGGTATGCAGATAAAAAGAAGCTCTATACCTCCGAGATTTTGCTGAAATTAGCAAGAAGTATGATCGCTCTTGAGCCAAATAAAGACGATTGTGCTCATTTTGTGAAAAAATCAAAACGTCAACAAACATTAGCATCTGTTTTTTGTAAACCTGCAAAATAAACAGCGAGGTCGTTTTTGGTGTGCGTTAGACTGGCAAGAAATCTCTTTAAAACATCGGATTTTATTCAATGTCAGAAGTTGATTCTTGCCGTCTCAGGGGGAAGTGATTCTTTGGCTTTGATGTTTTTGGTCAAAGAGCATTTGGAAACTCTCGCATTTCCTCCAGAAATGATTGTTGTCACGGTTGATCATCAATTGCGTAAAGAATCGATGCGTGAGGCAGAAACTGTTGCGAAAATTTGTCGTGTCCATGATATTCAACATATCACTGTGCGATGGGAAGGCGAAAAGCCAAAGACGCATATTGCTTCCAGCGCGCGTGTTGCACGCTATGATCTCTTGGTTAAAGAAGCACAAAAACAAGGCGCATCACTTATTATGACGGGGCATACACTCAATGATCAGGTTGAAACTTATCAAATGCGGTATCAACGTCTCCAAAAGAATAGAGGTGCTTTATATAGTGAAGCTGTTGCCATGCGTGATGGAGTTTCTGCGGGCGGTTTTGCTGGTATTTTGCGCGGTGAAGCTGTTGCTATGCGTGATGAGGATCATACCAGAAAAACAAGAAAAAATATTTCCGAAAAAAACTATGGTCCCCTCTATGAACGTGGTTTATCTTGTATTCCGCGTGAGGCGTTGTTGCATAGAAAAGTGCGTTTGATTCGGCCACTCCTTGGTGTAAAACGCCAAACATTACGGAATTATTTACGCTTACAAGGACAAACATGGATTGATGATCCAACCAATGAAGATCGCAATTTTGAACGTGTGCGCGTGCGTCAATCTCTTTCTCCACAAAAATTGGCTTATATTGCTCAAAAAATAAATGAAGCCGCATTGCAGCGTCGTCAACAAGCAAAAAATATTGCTGATTTGATCTTAGCGCTGGATATTACTGTCCAACATGGGCGTTGTTTCATAGCAAAGCCTGCGCTATTTTTACAGAAACATTCCAGTTTTCCTTTCGTGGTGGGGCTCTTTGCTGTGCTGATGGGAGGGGGATTTTATTTACTCCCCAATCAGAAATTAAGCATACTTGTTCAAAAACTCTGTCTCGATTCTCCAGAAAAGAAGCGTTTTACTTATGCGGGCTCTGTTATTGAATATAACAAGCAGGGAATTTCTTTGTGGCGTGAAGGGCGAAATATGAAAGAGGCTATCGTTGAGCCAGATAAAACTTTTATATGGGATAGGCGCTATCATATCACAAATCATGGATATGAGGCTATAAAGGTTGGAGCCGCAAATTTAGAACAGCTGAAATTTTTATTAAAAAATAGCGATTTTGAGCTTGAAAAGCCTCATTTTCCCTCTTTACAATCGCTGCTGATGATTTCAAATCATAAAGGGTATGATATTCCAGAGTTGATTTCTCAAGCAGTTGTTCATAAACATGTTATCGTCAAGCGGATTATGGCACCTTTCGATTGGCTTTCCTCACGAGAAGATGCTGCCTTGGTGAATGTTGTGGAACCTTTTTTTAATATTGAGGTGAAAAGATAAAGGAAAATTACTTTAAAAGAAAATAAACAGCTTCTCATCCCTTGGCAAGGGGCTGACAAGGTTATATGTTAAGGGGAACTGTTTGAAATCTATATTTGATTAAGTGGGCTGAATATGAATTCCAATTACCGCTCTCTCCTTATTTGGGGAGTTATTGCCTTGATTTTGATTGTGTCGTTTTCTCTCTTTAATGGAGATAGCCAACGTTCTGGTGGTGGAGAAGTCTCCTATTCTGAATTTTTGCAAAAAGTTGAGAATAATGAGTTGAAATCTGTGACCATTCAAGGTCAAAAATTAACAGGAAAAACCATTGAACATAGAGCTATTTCAACCTATGCTCCTCGCGATCCAGGTTTGATACAAAAATTGGAAAGCAAAAACGTTAATGTTAAAGCTATTCCTGAAAGCTCTGGAAATAGCATTTTCCTCAATCTCCTCTTTTCCTTATTGCCTGTTATTATTATCGTGGGGGCGTGGGTCTTTTTTATGCGGCAAATGCAAAATGGGTCACGTGGTGCAATGGGATTTGGGAAATCGAAAGCAAGATTGCTTAATGAAGCGCAAGGGCGTATTACCTTTAAAGATGTTGCTGGCGTTGAAGAAGCAAAGCAAGATCTTCAAGAAATTGTTGAATTTTTACGCGAACCACAAAAATTTCAACGCTTAGGGGGGCGTATCCCACGCGGTGTTTTGCTTGTTGGTCCTCCAGGAACCGGTAAAACTTTGCTAGCACGCTCTGTGGCCGGTGAAGCCAATGTGCCATTCTTTACCATTTCAGGGTCTGATTTTGTTGAAATGTTTGTTGGTGTTGGGGCAAGCCGTGTGCGCGATATGTTCGAACAGGCTAAAAAAAATGCACCTTGTATTATCTTTATTGATGAAATCGATGCTGTTGGGCGCCATCGGGGGGCTGGTCTTGGCGGTGGAAACGATGAACGTGAACAGACCTTAAACCAGTTGCTTGTCGAAATGGATGGGTTTGAGCCCAATGAAAGTATTATTCTTATTGCCGCAACAAACCGTCCCGATGTGCTTGATCCTGCTTTATTGAGACCAGGGCGTTTTGATCGGCAAGTTGTTGTGCCAAACCCTGATGTTTCTGGGCGTGAACAAATCTTGAAAGTGCATGTGCGCAACGTGCCTTTAGCGCCTAACGTTGATTTGAAAATTTTGGCAAGGGGAACACCAGGATTTTCAGGTGCGGACCTGATGAATCTAGTCAATGAAGCTGCTCTTATGGCTGCAAGCCGTAATAAAAGAGTTGTCACGATGCAAGAATTCGAAGATGCCAAAGATAAGGTGATGATGGGGGCTGAACGTCGTTCAACCGCTATGACACAAGAGGAAAAAGAACTCACTGCTTATCATGAAGCAGGACATGCTATTGTGGCTCTTAATGTGCCGGTTGCTGATCCTGTCCACAAAGCAACAATCGTTCCAAGGGGAAGAGCATTGGGAATGGTGATGCAATTGCCTGAAGGCGATCGCTATTCTATGAGTTATCGCTGGATGATTTCTCGTCTGGCCATTATGATGGGTGGACGTGTGGCTGAAGAATTAAAGTTTGGAAAGGAAAATATCACCTCCGGTGCTTCTTCTGATATTGAGCAAGCGACGAAATTAGCACGCGCGATGATCACACGGTGGGGATTTTCTGATCTGCTTGGAAATGTAGCTTATGGCGATAACCAAGATGAAGTCTTTTTGGGTCATTCTGTTGCGCGAACACAAAATGTTTCTGAAGAAACAGCGCGCATGATTGATATGGAAGTGCGTAAGCTTATTGATGATGCCTATAAAAATGCGACAAACATTTTGAAAACAAAAAGAAAAGAATGGTTTGCTTTGGCACAAGGTTTGTTGGAATATGAGACTTTAACGGGAGCTGAAATTAACGAAGTTATTGCAGGAAAGCTTCCTTCACGCACACAGAAAGATGAGGGTGCTGCGCCCCGGGGGTCTTCTGTTCCAAAAACTGGAACGGTCAGAGCAGAGATAACAGTGGTAGATGAAAAAGATGCTGAAGCAGCCCCTAAAACAGTGCCTCATAAAGAAGAGACCGATAAAGGCAAGGCAGGTAAAGCAGAGGTAGCTGTTGGGAAAAAAACAGCAAAATCCGGTAATGTTGAGCCTAAGGAGGCTCAGTCTAAAGAAGTGCAATCGGATGAGACTGAGAAAAAAGCGCAAAGCACAAAAGGTACCACAAAATCAGTCAACCGCTCTAAAAGTAATGCTGAAAAGAAGTCCAATACTGCGGGACATGATAAAGAAAAATAAGAACTGTTTAATATCGCTTGAGTGACGATGTTTTAGGAAAACTTCTAAATTCTTTGAGAAAGGCGCAAGTTTTGTTTGCGCTTTTCTTGTAATATTTGCAAAATATGGAAGCAAAAAATTAAGCAAAGCCGTTGTATGATGACGGCTTTAGCATGCTACAAGGCGAGGTGGACTGTTGCTTTTCTAATGTGGTAGGGGTTGTAAGGTTAGGCGATAGATTTCCTTGCTGATTTGGTAGGGTATGAGGTTTGGTGCTGGGTTTCTTTACGGATTTAGCAAGTGTGTGAGATTATCCGTTGGTTGTGTTAAAGGGATGTATAGAGCATTTTGAGGAGATAATATTGCTTTTATGTGTAAGGGTGTAAACATAATTGCTTGAGAGTGGTTTAGATGTGTAGATGGTGAATAGGGGGCTTGATTGTCTAAATGCATGAAGGTTTAAGATCAATGATCTGATTTTATACGGGGAGAGGAGGACTATTGTACCAAGGGGGCTTGTTAGGGTTTTAAGGAAAAGCCAAGGGAAGAATTATATATTAAAGGAAAGAGGCATGGTGCAAAAATATTTTGGTACAGATGGAATTCGGGGGAAAGCCAATTCATTTCCTATGACACCCGATTTTGCCATGAAGGTGGGGATGGCGGTAGGGGTTTTATTTCGCTCACAACATCAATCTCATCGTGTGGTGATTGGCAAGGATACACGATTATCTGGCTATATGTTGGAAAACGCTTTGGTTTCAGGATTGACTGCTGCGGGGATGGAAGCTTTTTTATTGGGTCCAGTGCCAACACCTGCTGTTGCAATGCTTTGCCGCTCTTTGCGCGCAGATCTTGGGGTGATGATTTCTGCTTCTCATAATCCGTTCTATGATAATGGAATTAAACTTTTTGGTCCTGATGGTTTTAAACTTTCAGATGATATGGAAGCGAAAATTGAACAATTGATCGATACAGATCTTTCAAAGTCTTTAGCAAGTTCTGCCGAAATTGGTTATGCAAAACGGGTTGAGGGAGATATTTATCGTTATATTGAATATGCCAAACGAACTTTGCCGCGTGATGTTCGCTTAGATACTGTGCGTATTGTTGTGGATTGTGCCAATGGGGCTGCTTATAAAGCGGCTCCCCGTGCTTTATGGGAATTGGGGGCTGAGGTTTTTGCTATTCATGATGAGCCCAATGGGACCAATATTAATCAAAAATGTGGATCAACCGATTTAAGCTCTTTAAAACGAAAAGTGCATGAAGTGCGTGCTGATGTGGGGATTGCTCTTGATGGAGATGGAGATCGTGTTCTCATTGTTGATGAAAAAGCACAAACGGTTGATGGAGATCAGTTGATTGCTGTAATTGCTGAAAATTGGCATAAAATGGGACGATTACGGTGCAATGGTGTTGTCACAACGATTATGTCAAATCTTGGACTAGAGCGTTTCTTGAATAGCAAAGGATTGCACCTTGTAAGGACAAAAGTTGGAGATCGTTATGTTGTCGATGCCATGCGCCAAAAGGGATATAATGTTGGTGGTGAGGCTTCTGGCCATATCGTGCTCAGTGATTTTGGTACAACGGGTGATGGTTTGGTGGCTGCATTGCAGATTTTAGCCTGTATGAAGGAAAGTCAAAGCCCTATGAGCCAATTGTGTAAACGGTTTGAACCTGTACCGCAAATTTTAAAAAATGTAACGATTAAAAATAAAAATGTCCTGAAAAAAAATCCCGTCAAAACGGCTATTAATCAAGCAGAGAAGCGGTTGGGAAAAGAGGCACGGCTGGTGATCCGCGCTTCTGGAACGGAACCGGTTATCCGCCTTATGGCTGAAGGCGATGCACGAGAAGTATTGGACACTGTTGTGACAGAGTTGATGGATGTTATTATTCATCATGATGTACGCATGGGTACTGCACTTGAGGAATCTTGAATTTTTTGAGAAAATTATCAGATCATCTTTTGATAAAGATATTATTATAATGTGGGATTTTGGCAATTACAAAAGGTATGATTATTAACTCAGTGATGTAATAACGGTAATGGATACTCTATCTACGAACAAATTAAATAAAAAAGGGAAAAGTCCAATTCTAATAAATACAATGCGTATAGATTTCTCTATATTTCGTAAGATATGAAAAATATGCCTTTTTTTGATTTTCCTTTTTCTTTTACTTATTCGTAAACCGGTTATTAGTTTAACAGAGTTTGTAGGGGGGAGAGTTTATTAGTATTATTCATTCTTTTTACTGGATATCCAGCGGGTGCAGCGCCCCATGAACATCAAACAGCAATGGTCATTGTGGTTATATCATCTTGATGTTTCTAAGTGCCGCTGCCAATTGGAGATATGATACGCTCCTATTACGTTTAGCTCCTCCTAATTATGAACTTATACTTTTCCAATAATTAGTAGAATAATGAGAAAGAGATGGGAATGATCAATTTTTTTCACGATAGTTCTAATGTTTATAAAGTAAAAAAAGCTATGTGATGTAAAAATAATGAACATTTTTTGTATCTTGGAGAGGTACACTCTATATTCATTTATCATTTTAAGATTTAAACATAAAAGGATTGAAGCCTTCTATAATACTGGTACGACTGAAGGGATTAGAACCGCCCATGCTCAAAAATTAAAGCGTATTCTAAGTGCTCTTGAAGTAGATGTATCGCCAAAAGATTTTGAGTTATCCATCCTTTTGATTACATCTGCTAAAGGGTGATTTCAAGGATTATTGGTCAATTACTGTAAATGGAAATTGTCGCGTAATATTTCGCTTTGATAGCATAGATGTCGAAATGGTTGATTATCTAGATTATCATCAAAAAGGAGATCTAAACAATGATGAAGAATCCTTCACATCCCGGTGAATTATTGCGTGAAGATGTGATCAAAGAGCTTGGTTTATCCTTTAATGAAGCAGCAGAGTGGCTTGGTATATCTCGTGTAGCACTTTCTAGAGTTTTAAATGAAAAAGCCGCTATGAGTGCTAATCTTGCTATTAGGCTTGAAATGTTTGGTGTAAGCACAGCACGTGCTTGGCTTGTTATGCAAACAAATTATGATCTATCAAAAAAATTCCTTAACAACAGTCTCATGATCAAGATTGCATAAAAGAGCTTCAAATGGCAGTTAAGTTTTTGCAACAGAGACGTATACAAGAGCTAAATCATGCGTATGAGCGTACAAGGTCAAAAGATGTAATTGCGGGTAAGACAAGGAATAAAATCTTGTTTCTATAGTCTGTTTGGCTATAATAAATGTAAGCAAATGAGGGTTTTATATGTTGAGTGAAGAGGAAATTAAGCTGCGTCGCATTTATGCTGAAAATGCATTGGCAAGCCAACGTTTAGAGGGATTAGAGCCAGATCCAAAAGTCGTTGAGCAAATGGAACGTGTTATTATTGGAGAGCTCGAAACAAGTGATATCATCACAGATTATATGGAGCGTGTAAGACGTGGAGAAGTATAAGGGGAGCGGCGATTCTTATACTGATCCTGAAACTGGTGTGATGTATAATCGGCTTGGTATTAAAGACAAAGCCACACTGCAGCGTGTAGAATCTACTATTACTTATGTAAAATCTTTCGAATTTGTACATACTCCTATTGGTGGTAAGTTTGATCTGGATTACATGAAAGAGATCCATAGAAGACTGTTTGGCGACATATATGAATGGGCGGGACAAATTCGTTTAGTGGATATTGCCAAAGGTAATAGTATATTTGCTAGTTATAATCAGATTGAAAGTTATGCACCGAAGATTACACAAAAGCTTGCAAAAGAACAGTATCTGCGTGGTCTTGGCGCTTATGACTTTAGCCAAAGGGCTGGATATTACATGGGCGAGTTGAATGCGTTGCATCCGTTTCGAGAGGGGAATGGGCGTACTCAGCGTGAATTTATGGTGCAACTGGCTCGTGAAGCTGGTTATCATATCAACTGGAAGGGTATTGAGCGACAAGAAATGACACGTGCGTCAATTGAAGCACATTTTGGTAATTCAGAATATCTGTCTGCACTCATCTATAAGAACCTTACCAAGTTTACAGAAAATAAAAGGGATGATGTTTCTCAAGGTATTGGCAAAAATATTGCTTTTGGCGTTGATCTTAATAAAGAGTGCTTGGAACAACAAAAAGAGAAGATTGAAACTCCTTGGGATAGAGAAAAGACAAGTTTTGCTAAACGTCAAAAAGAAGAACTTGAACAATTACAAAATGATTTGAATGTTGTTGCAAAAGCAACAGAACGAGAGCCATACCTTGCGGCTTATATAGATAATTCTAATTTAGAACAGAAAGCGCTTAGCGCTCTTAGGAATGAAAAATCTTATGTTAATATGTTTAAGGAGTTAAACAGTCATTTAGCATCTATTTATAAAGATCCGCAAGCTGCCGCACTCAAGATTGAGCAGACGATTTTAGCAGGTAAAGGCGATAAATTGCCTGATATTTTGGAAAGGGAACCTGATAGAGCGGGTGAACTGCGTGGGTCAGATCGTTTAATCGATAAACTCAAATCTACAGGAAAAGAACGAAAAGAAGCGCTTTCTCATGTTCCTCGTGCACTTTCTTCTATTAAAAAGCTTCAAGCCTTTTATAAGAATTCTTATGAGACACATGTAAATAGGGTTGTACGGGAGCGTGAGCGATTGAAAGTTGAAGTACCTTCGCTTTCACAAGAAGCAGTGACTTTTATGAAAAATGTTGAAGCTGGTCGTGATAGTTATTCAAAGATACCAGAGCAGGTTAATCAAGAGTTTTTAAAGCTACAAAGTGCTTTAGATAAACGTTTTGGACAGGATGGCATTCATAAATATGGTTTTGATTTATCAAAAGCAATCCCCAAAGAACAGTCTTATAATAAAGAACACATAAAAGAGTTTCAAATGGCAGTTAAGTTTTTGCAACAGAGACAACAGGAGAAAATCAACGCAATAGCGCGTGCAAGATCAATAGATATGATACGGTAAGGGCAAGAATAAAACCTTATGCTGTATAAGCCCTATTAAGCCATATGGTAAAAGAGAGGTAATCAAAAGAAGGGTGTGTAATATGAGTGTGACAAAAGACGTTGTACGAGCCCGCATAGATAGGACATTAAAAAAGAAGCTGGTGAAATATTAGCAAGTTTAGGACTTACGGTGTCTGATTTATCCGGATTGCTTTGACAAAAGTTGTTGATGAAAGAGGATTGCCGTTTGATATGTCTATTTCTAATGCGGAAACGCTTAAAACTTTTGAAAAGAGTGCAAAAGGATAAGATGTATATTTCGCGAAAGATATGAATGATTTATTTAAGTGATTTCGACAGTTTTTAAAAAGCATCACGGCGTTTGAAAGGGTCGTAATAAATTTCTGTTACACGAAATTTTCCTTCGAGGCGTTTGCATTGGATGATGACATCTATCATCGAGATTAATAAGCCGCGGATATCATCGCGTGCTAAATTACCACCACCGTCACTTTCTTTGACTAAAAGGGTCATTTGCTCAAAGGCTGCAAGTGCTGTTGAGGCGTGGACGGTGGTAATGGAGCCGGGGTGACCAGAATTGACATTACGGATGTAGTAAAAGGCTGTACCATCACGCAGCTCTTGTAGAAGGATTCTGTCGGGGCGCATGCGTAAGCCAGATTCAAGCAGTTCTTTTGCGCCTGCTTTTGCTAAGCCTTGGTTATCTTTTGAATAAAAGAGCTGCACTTTGTTGGCGTGCGGAACGACAAGTTCTGGCGTGTCTTCAATGGTGAGAATTCGTTCATAGTCAGGGATTTTTGCAATCAAAGCTTTGGAGAGGGTTGTTTTCCCGGAACCGGTTTTGCCCGATATTAAGATATTTTGTTGTGTAATAACGGCTCTTTCTAAAAAGGTGCAAAAATCTTTGGCGATAAAGAGATCTGTTAGCTCTTTGTCTGTATCAGAGAGTTCGGATAACCGTTCTGTCATTTGTTGCGTAGGTGTGAAACTGGTGTTTTGGGCGACAGAAAACAGATTGTTTTCATGTAAACTTTCAAGAGAAAAAGTGCGTGATGAAGGTTTACGAATGGTCATGCTAATGGTATTGGCTGCAACAGCTGGAGGCATAACAATTTGTATGCGTTCGTTGTTTGGCAGTGTTGCGGAGAGAACGGGGTTTTCTACACTGATTTTTTGTGTTGTGTAGGCAGCAACAACTTTTGCAATCCCTTCTAGTTCGCTGTAGGTTAGCTCTTTTAAGATGTGGGTTTGCCAACCATTGGGACCCTCAACGATTACTTCGCCAGGGCGATTGATAACAATTTCAAATAAATTGTCATTATTGAGGAAGTCATCTAAGATCTTTAATTTTGTTAAAACGATGGAGGCGCGTTCTGCATTTTTTGCTGATGGCATAATGTGACTTTATTGGCTTAATGAAAAAAGGAATAGCTGGGAGTAGAGCGATTTCTTTTGCTCTTTACGACTAGTTTATAGACAGAGGAAAAATCGAGATCTTTTGCTACGAAAATGTTGACGAGTTCGCCTTGAAATTTTTCTAAGGTAGGAGGAATATTGATTTGATTTTCAAGAGCAATACTGGCGGACTCTTTTCCAGTGTTGTTTGCGCCTTCAAAACCGCCACCTCCAGAGTTGTTTGAACCTTCTTTATTGGAATTGCCTACTATTTTATTTGTTAAAACTGTTGTGGCACCATCAATAACGGTGAGTAAAAGGGAAGAGCCAAAGCGTTCCCACCAATGGGTGTTGATGTTGCCATCAAAACCGGCTCTGCCTAAACTGTCGGTTGCGGGTGAGGCAAGGTCGATGATGACACCGGTTGGGGTTTTTGCTCTTGTCCAGAGTACAAAGAGGCGAGATTGACCTTGTTTTATCCCTCCGCGGTATTCGCCAATCACTTGGGTTCCTTTATCAAGCAAAACAACGCGCCCATTGTCAGAGAGGATATCACGGTTGATGATGCAGCTTGCAAAGCCTGGTTGCTCACTGTTTAATGCGGTTTCTAAGATACAGGGAATAGAGGTTCCCATGGCGATGATAAAGTTTCTATTGCCGATGAGTTTTGCTTTTGCTTTTGCTTCTTCTGTTTTGGTAGGCTTTAATAGGGTTGCAAAATTTTGTGTGTCTTGAAGGGCAGGAGAATTTTGCGCATTCGCGAGATTTTCAAGGGCATGGAATTTGTCAAAGGGGTTGAGAGTCGTGTTGACGATGTCTTTTAATTGAGATTTAGAACCTTTGGCAAAAGCTAAAACAGGGGCGCGTCTTGCGGCATCAAGTAGTGGGTCATCTTTTTTGGGTTCTTGTGCGAGTGGTTGTGGGGGTGGTAAGGTTATTGGTGCTATGTTGGCACGCGGGTCAGAGGGCGCAAGCTCTAAAGGGGCGAGGGAATTGTGAAAGCTTTTTTCTTGTTTTTTATGAGCTTTTGCGGTGTCTTTTTGTTCTGTGGGGGAGGATAAGATGTTCCAGAGCACATAGCCGCAGATTCCTATACAGGCTATTGCGACAACTATTTTTTTGCCAGCGCTTTTGGCGCTATTGTTTTTGCCATCCCCAATAGATCCGCGATCTTCGATGATTGGTTTATCACTCATGTGTTGTCCCCTTCAATTCCCGCTTATTTAAAGATCTGATGCAATTTTACGTTCAACAGATGGTGAGGTGGTTCCGGTTTCTGGATTAACGCCTTTGGGTTGGTAGGCTTCGTTAAAGACGCATAGGACGTTTCTTCCCTGTCTTAGGGTGAAGCGTGCGCTAATGGCATGGACAATCACCATGTTGCCTCTTGTGGTTTTGGGAACCAGCGATTCTGTACCGTCATTGCTGACAATGTAAATGGCAGGGATTTCTTGGTTGTCTGGAAATGTAAATGTTGTTGTTTTGCCATTGTCATAAACAGAGGAGGGTTCGAGAGTGATAGAGCCTTGAGCGGTGTAAGCCCAATTGCGAGGTCCGTAGGTTTCAGAAGCGTTGAAGACATTATCAATACGCTGGGCTTGTTGTTTTTCTTGTCGCATAAGGGCTGCGAGTCTTCTTTGTTCTGCTTCTTCTTGGGGATAGCGAAATTTCACAAGGAAATATGTTTCTTGTCCAGAGGAAATTTCTCCATCTTTGACCATGAGTTCAAATTGATAAGAGCGCTTTGAGCCATCAAGCTTTGTGGTGACGACTTGGAGATTGGTAATGGGTTGGACTTCCCGCGCTTTAAGGAAAAGAATATTGCCAGCGGGGGCGACTTCCCATGCAACGCTGTTGCCAATTGCCACATGGGCAATTTCTTCATTGGGAGAAAATTCTATTTGTACCGATGAGCGTATGGAGCCAATAATTTTTGTGACATTATAGGCATCATAGTTGATAAAGCGAATGCGGCTATCGCTTGGCGCGCGGGTGGGAAAAATACTGGCATGGCTAGGCGTTAAAGAAAGGGTAATAGCGATGTTAAGAATGAGAAAAAGAATTTTTTTTGTCATGATCAGTTGACCACTTCCGGATCGGTTCTATATTCACTAACAATAAACCCTAGAGGATTTATCAAACGGTTTTGGACAGAGATAGGGGCATTGATGTATTCAAAGGTAAGTGTTGCAACCCAGTGGGTGATGAATTCTTTGTTGTTGTCGTTGTCATGAATGGTTCTGTAGTAACGCACTTGGGCGACATCGTCATTGATAAAGGAGATTGATTTTATTGTTATTGTAACGGCGGCGTGTTTATAGAGAATTTGAGGACTTTGGGGATTTCTTGCTCCATACCAGCTGGCAAATCTTTCCTGTTCTTCAGAAGAAGAGAGGAGGGAGACGGTTTGGAAGTTGTGTTGTGTTTCTTCTGTGGTGAAGCCTTCACGGGAGCGGACATATTTTGCAGCAAAGTAGCGTGTGATTGCTTCGTCGACATTGGTGGGACCTTCTTTTAAGGCTTCCACAACTTCAGTGATGCCGGTTGAATTGTCCACACGGATGACAAAAGGTTCCACGGTTTTAAGGGGTGTGAGGGTGATGACCGCGAGAGAAGACATTATTGCAACAGCAACCGCGATGCCGGCAATGGCAAGAGAGACGCGGGTGGTGCGGCGTGAGGCGAGCATGCGATCTTGATCAAACGAGCGTGCTTCAGCAATGTATTGTTCTATGTCTTTTTCTTTCATGCCTTTTTTCCGCAATCTTTGTAGGATTTTATTTCTTCATCCGTTAATTTTTGTGCCAGAAGCGTTTCCAGCTTCCCTTCTTTTAGGGGTGAGGGGGTGTTGTTACTGATGATAATGGGTGTGGGCGTGGGTTTTTTCCCTTCCCAATTCCACATTGATCTGTTGAGTGGACGTTTAGAATATCCATCACACTTTGGGAGTGACTTCAGTGTGTTTGGTGAAGACATACAGCCACTGAGAAAGAGAAATGGCAAGATTACCCCAATTTTTTTTAACATTCTTCCATTTCCTTTCATTTTATTAGGCCTAATATTGCCATTGCTTTCTGTTCCATCTTATCCATACGCTTCTTCATAGCTTTGAAAGGAGCTTTTACTGCGTCGACGCCTGCTTTCGTTGATCCTGTAAGAGCAGCTCCACCAGAAGCTAAAGCCGATGCGATTTCTGGCAATTTGTAAAAGATAAGAATACCACAACTGCTGATACCTAAAAATTGCACTAAAGCAACGATCATATCTCTAGGACTATCTGAAAGGAGTTTTGTTGCAAGATCGACATATAAACCACCGATTATGACTATTAATACCTGAAGTATGATGAAATTTACTGTTTGATTTAACCATGCTTCTGTAAATCTTCTGGTTGAGGAAAACATATAGAGACTTATGAAGAGTGGACCTACTGATAGGACAAGAAACAAACCAATTTTAGCATATACTGAGACGAAAAAACCGACGCCACAAAAGAGAGCAGAAACTCCTAAGCAGAAAAGACCAGCAAGCCAATAGACAGCAAATGTAAATGTATGTTCTCTGTTGGCAGCATCAAAAACGTGTCCAGCAGCAGTTTGTATCATATTATCCCATACATTTTTATCTGAATGTGCTCCTTGGGTGACATTTGCAATGGCATTCGGCAGATCGTTGAAGAATATATCCCTAACCCAAGTATTATAATGGGTGGCGTTTGTGGCAAGTGCAACAATAATGCCAAGTTTGAAAACTGTTGCTATAAACTCCCATAAGGGCATGGAAGAACGCCCATAGATGATATTGTACCCTATAAATATAATATAGATTGTACAAGACGCTTTAAGCGGAGTAGATAAAGATGATGAGAGATTTCTAATGGTGTCATCCATTACCTTTGTGAGGGGCTCGATCAACCCGTTGTCTATCATGGTAAATATATCATACGCTGCCATTGTTTTTCTCCGCTTCTTATCATACGGGTTCGCGTTCCATACAAAGTCGAATTTTTATGCTTTAATTACTGTCTTCTTTCTTTTCAGATTGTTCTTTCATTTTTTGTTTATCGTCATTTTTACGATATTTATTTAGATAGTTATCAAAATTTTCTTGACGTACTTCTTCTATTGCTTTGTCTAAATTTTTACAATTTTGTGAATCTCCTGTCCATCCACACTTACGTCTCCATTCATCGCGTAAATTTTTATCTTTTTTAAATTCTGCAACGCTATAGGTTTTTTCACATCCAGCAGCGATAATTCCAGTGCAAAGCAGCAATGTTGTTATGAGAACTTTATTCATAGATATTTCCCCTTCTTTCTTTCAGTTTTACAAGGTTTGAGCACAATCTTTAAATTCTGCTTGTGTTATCGGTTTTTATAACCAGTGATGATAAATCTAGGGCACAGACATAATGTTGCCATAAATCTATTATAGAGTGTACAAAGCTCTTTAAGTTGAGCAGCTAAAGCGCAATAGCGATGTGTAATGGTGCTATCCATTATTTTTGTAAGGGAATGCATTACAGTATTATCTATCCAAGTAAATACACCGTTGGTTTCTATTGCCATTTAGATGCTCCGCTCTTCATTATGTGTTTTTATAATTTAATCGTTATTTTGTTTTTTCGCTCTTCGTTCTTCTTCAGCACGTTCTTTCGCTTCTTGTTCGGCTTGCAATTTTTTAGTCTCAGCCTCCATTTTTTCAAGATCGGCTTCCATTTGAGCTCTAGCCTTTTCCATAGCTTTATCAAATTTTTCTTGATCTTTACGCGCTCTTTCTTCAGCCTTTGCTTCATATTCCTTTTCAAGTTCAAGTTGTGCTAATCTTAGAGTTTCACAATTTTTTGAAGTTCCTGCTAATCCACATTTAGCAATCCACTCTTCCATCAACGTTGGATTTTTTTTAAATTCTGCGACGCTGTAAGTTTTTTCACAGCCAGCGGTGATGAGCCCTGTGCAAAGTAGCAATGTTGTTATGAGAACTTTATTCATAGATATTTCCCCTTTTTTCTTTCAGTTTTTGAGGTTTGAGCACAATCTTTAAATTATGCTTGTGTTATCGGTTGTTTTACAACCAGTGATGATAAATCTAGGGCACAGACATAATGTTGCCATAAATCTATTGTATAGTCTGTAAGGTTCTTTAAGTTGAGCAGCTAAAGCGCAATAGCGATGTGTAGTGGCGCTATCCATTGCCTCTGCAAGGGGATCCATCAACATATCATCTATGTCAGTAAATACGCCTTTCGTTATTATTGCCATTTAGATGCTCCGCTCTTCATTATGTCTTAATGGTTATTTTGTTGTTCTTCTGCCGCGCGCTCTTTTGCTTCTTGTTCTTCCTCAGCACGTCGTTTTGCTCTTTGTTCAGCTAATTTTTTTTGAGTATTAGCTTCCATTTTTTTAAGTCTGGCTCTCATTTCAGCTATATCTTCTTCTTCTCTTTTACGATTTTCTTCTGCAATTTTACGACTTCTTTCTGCTGCTTTTGCTTCATATTCTTTCTGAAGTTCTAAAAATGCTAACCGCATGTTTTCACAATTTTTTGAAGTCCCTGCAAATCCACATCTAGCATCCCATTCTAGGCGTAATTTTTATCTTTTTTAAATTCTGCTACGCTATAGGTTTTTTCACATCCAGCTGTGATGAGCCCTGTGCAAAGTAGCAATGTTGTTATGAGAACTTTATTCATTATTTATTGTCCTGTTGTTGTTTAGCTTTAGCGCGCTCTTCTGCTTCTCTTTCGGCTTGTTCTTTTGCTTTTTGTTCTTCTTCAGCTTGCCTTTTTTGATATTCAGCTTCTCTTTTTTCAAGATCGGACATTATTTTAGCTCTAGCTTTTTTTAATGCTTCATGAAGGTTCTCTTCCGCTTGACGCTCTCTTTCTGCTGCTTTTGCTTCATATTCTTTTTGAAGTTCTAAAAATGCTAACCGCATGTTTTCACAATTTTTTGAAGTTCCTGCAAATCCACATTTAGCATCCCACTCTAGGCGTAATTTTTCATCTTTTTTAAATTCTTCTACGCTGTAGGTTTTTTCACAACCAGCTGTGATGAGCCCAGTGCAAAGTAGCAATGTTGTTATGAGAACTTTATTCATGATTAATGACTGTCCTGTTGTTGTTTTGCTTTAGCGCGCTCTTCTGCTTCTCTTTCGGCTTTTTCTTCAGCTTCAGATAATTTACGGAGATTCTCGTCTATTTCTCGCTGTAGTTTTTCAAGATAAGCGCGTCCTTTAGCTTCATTTTCAGCTCTCCGTTTTTCATATTCAGCTGCCCGTTTTCCAGCTTCGGCTTCCCATTTTTCACGTTCAGCTTTTCTTTTAGCTTCTTCTTCTTTTTGCTTTTTTTCCCATTCTTCTCTACGTTTACGGTTTTCTTCTTCAGCCTTTTTCCTGCGTTCTGCCGCAAGTTCGTGATCGGCTACTCTTACATTTTCACAATTTTTTGAAGTTCCTGACCATCCACATCTCACAGCCCATTCTTCAAATAATTTTTTATCTTTTTTAAATTCTGCGACGCTATAGGTTTTTTCACATCCAGCTGTGATGAGCCCTGTACAAAGTAGCAATGTTGTTATGAGAACTTTATTCATTATTTATTGTCCTGTTGTTGTTTAGCTTTAGCGCGCTCTTCTGCTTCTCTTTCGGCTTTTTCTTCAGCTTCAGATAATTTACGGAGATTCTCGTCTATTTCTCGCTGTAGTTTTTCAAGATAAGCGCGTCCTTTAGCTTCATTTTCAGCTCTCCGTTTTTCATATTCAGCTGCCCGTTTTCCAGCTTCGGCTTCCCATTTTTCACGTTCAGCTTTTCTTTTAGCTTCTTCTTCTTTTTGCTTTTTTTCCCATTCTTCTCTACGTTTACGGTTTTCTTCTTCAGCCTTTTTCCTGCGTTCTGCCGCAAGTTCGTGATCGGCTACTCTTACATTTTCACAATTTTTTGAAGTTCCTGACCATCCACATCTCACAGCCCATTCTTCAAATAATTTTTTATCTTTTTTAAATTCTTCTACGCTATGGGTTTTTTCACATCCAGTGGTGATCAGCCCTGTGCAAAGTAGCAATGTTGTTATGATGATCTTGTTCATATTTAAGCCCCTCTTTTCTCCCGTTTATTGACCACGGAGTTTTTTGGCAAAATCTTTATATCGTGCTGTAAATTCTTCGTAGCCACGTTGTTCTGCCGCTTTTTCTTCTGCTTGTTGAATCATCATGGCGGCTTGCATTTGGAGTATTTTTGCTTGGAGGTCTGCTTGTACCGCTGATAATTGTGCTTGAATGCCTTGAATTTTACCCGCATCTTTAGTACTTCCAAGTTCGTCAAGGAGCTTGGTAATGTTTTTTTGTGTTTCACTGGCTTCTTCGTAGACGTCTTGTCCTTTGGCTGCTTCTCCTACTACGCGCTGTTCGGCTTTTTTCACTTCCTGTGCGTAAAAAGCATCTACTGCTTCTTTTGATCCTGCGCCCCCCGCGGGCTCTTTGTATTTAAGTTCTTCTTGCCATTTTTGCGTGTTTTTGCTGCCGCCGCCGCCGCCGCCACCGCTGCCCATCGATTGTTGAAAGTGGTTAAAGTCAGAAGGGAGGGCGCCACTGCTCCCTTGCTTGTTAAACATCTCTTTCAATCCCGAAATGTCAGGCTTGACATTTAAGGAGTTATATAACTGTTTCGCTTGATCGAGTTGGCTCTTTAATTGGTCAAGCTGTTGTTTGCCTTGTTGAATTTGTTCTTGCAATTTGCCAAGCTGTTGTGTGCCTTGCTGGACTTGTTTCATTATTTGTCCAACAGCTGTGGGATCAAATACCACGATGGCAAAGGCATTTGTTTGAAAGCCAAATGAAGCTGCATAGACGGCTGTTGCCAATAAAAGTTTTTTCATTGCTTTGACCTTTCTTGAAAAATAGGAAGCCATTTTTCTGGAGATTGTCCAACTTCATCCATAATGGTCTCTAGGAGTTCAATATTCTTGGTGGTGCCACTTAAAATGGCTATTTCATCATCAAAGCCGCGTAAATTTAGTTCTGCTACAACTGAACTTTGTCCTTGTTTGATGAGAAAACGCCGTGACTCACGGCTTAATTCTGATTGTATCAGGTTAAATTCTCTGTCTGATAATTTAAACCCTTCTACATAATCCCCATGATTGCCCTTTTGATTAGGAAAATAAATTTGTGTGGGGCATTGCTCTATAATGGTGTGGGCAATGGTCGAATTGATCGCATCTTTGGGAGATTGCGTTGCAAATAACATCAAACCATTTTGTTTACGGATAGTTTTCAGCCTGTCTTGCGCAAAGGCTTTAAAGGAATCATCCTCTAAGGCTTTCCAAAATTCATCAATGACAATGATAATACGACGCCCATCAATCAGAGATAAAATTCTATGAAAAAGATACATCATCAATGGTGGACGAATTTCATTATTGTCTAAAAAATCCGTCATGTCATAACCAATAAATTTTGCATCAATGCCAATGTCGTCATCAGGATTGTCAAAAACCCACCCTAAGGCATTGCCTTTACACCATCTTTCTAAACGACCCGCTATCCCCTCCCTATGCGTGGTGTCAAAAAACATTTGTAAGGCAGAGATCGTCCGTTGTTCTTTTGGCAACAAGGCAAGCTGGTCAACAGCCGCCGTAATGTCTTGTCTTTCTGATTCACTGATCTTTTGATCTTCAGACGAAACAAGCTTTATAATCCATTGGCGTAAAAAAACTCTATCTGCTGGATTGTTATAGTCTAAGCCTTTTAGCGGTGCTATGCCTGTCGGTCTACCATTCTTCAAGGGCATATAAGTGCCGCCACCCGCTCTGACAAAAAGTTCTGCACCCCGATCTTTGTCAAAAAAGACCATATTGGGATCATGCTTTTGAAGTTGCGCTAAAAGAAAATTGACAATAACCGTTTTCCCAGAACCAGAGGGACCACAAACAAACGTATTGCCTAAATCACCAAAGTGAAAGTTAAAATAAAACGGTGAACCAGCAGAGGTTTTCATCAAGGCTACCGCTGGTCCCCACACATTGCCATCTATTTTTCCAACCGGAAAAGAATGAAATGGAGAAAGCGCTGCATAATTGCGGCTTGTTATTGCACCAGAGCGGGTGCGATAAGCATAATTGCCAGGCAATTGTGCCCACCAAGCCGCCGCTAACCCTAAATCTTCCCGCGCAATCACAGCCCCACCATCTGTAAGACGAGAACGCGCTTTTGCAAGATTATCCGCTAATTCTTGCGGCGTATCAGCAAAAACTGCCAATGATAAATGATGTTCCCCTAAAACAAAACGATTGGATTCAAGATCATCAAGCGCATCATCCAGTTCCATAATTTGTGAGCCCGCACGGTCTCCTGCATTGACCATTTGGTTTTGTTTGCGCCCCATAATTTGCTTGGCAATGTTTTTGCTCTTGAAAACAAAAGATTGGGTGAAAATAAACTCAAAGGGAAGGGTGAGCAAACCATCCGCCATGCCTACCCTGGTTTTTGCTGGATATTCTTTCCAACCAAACATGCCCGCAAACCGCTGTGCCGCCTCGGTGCGTATTTCTATGATCTCTTTCCCAAAAATGAGACGGTCTGAGTAAACAGTCGAAGCTATCGTCCCCCATGTGAGAGGGATCCGTTCACGACGACCTCCCACCAATTGGTGGATAAACTCACTTTGCTGCGAATAAATATTACCTTCATGTTCATAAAGGCTCAGTCTTTTTGCACCATAACGCTCTAAATTTTGAATAAGATCTGTGGTAATATCTTCAAGCTTGCGAATGGACTCTGCATCAACTTCTGTCTTTTCTTGCTTGGCTTTGCCTAAACGTTTGAAAAATTCCACTAATTTATCCGTTTGATCAACGTGTGGATTCCACAAAATCGAAAGATAAAGATCATTGCGATAAAGCTCCTGTGAAACCATCCGCTCGCGATATTTATCATCTAATTGCTTGGCAAATGCCGATCTGAAAGTCCCATCCGGATAAATCGTTTCACGCTTTCTGATAATATGGCTATAAAGCGCTATCCGTTCATCCGCTATGTTTTTAAAAAGATTATTGAGTTGTTCGTGAAGCACATTCAGATCAATAATATCCGCTGTCTCAAAGTTAATCCCTTCAAGTTTAATAACGCTCATGAGAGCGCGTGAATCCAGCGCAATGATGTGTTTATTGACATGGCGCACATAAGGAATGATCGCCTCTGGCTGCTTTTCACGTTTGCGCTCTGTTCTATTCATTATAATTCCTCATAATTACGAATTAATCGTAATGGAGAAATACTTCCCCCACCCCATAGACTCGAATTTCTGGCAAAAATAGATGTCTTTTGCCATGTCAGAAGAATACGAAATTTGTTATGGTCATGCTTTAGGATTTCCTTGAATATGAAATGCAGCATCACACCAAAGGTTAGAAAAAAAATATTGCCTGCCATAATGAACAATATCATCGTTCCTATCCCATTTAATCCCATAGCTTCCACCGTCACGCCCGCAATCATTGCAGGGCGCGTGCAAGCAAGAAATAACGTATCTTCTGTTAGCTTGTCGTGCTCTTTCATGGCTTTGAAAGGCTAAAGTTAAGCGAATTAAGACATAAACATTGATGCGATTTGCGATGCACCAAAAACAATGCCGATGCCAACACAAACGAAAAAAGCTTTACGCATTTCAACATAACCAGCAATCCATGCAAGCCCAATACCAGCAACCGCAATGGTTGCAATCGATTTTGCAATGTTTCTTGTTAAAGCTTTGACTAATTGATCAAGAGCAGTTTCAACTTTTCCAAAGTCACCTGCGGCAAATGCTGGCTCACTCAGTGCGATGAAGGCAATAAACAGCATCAATGCTGCTGTTAACCATTTCTTTTGTGTGTTGGATAGAGTAGTTTTTTGTAAGGTATGTTCACAACTGAACAAATTATTCATGTTTTTCATGAAAAATTCCCCGCTTTATGTTTAAGTTGATAGAAAAATTAATATTCAAAATATTAATCGGGAATCATATAAATGAAAAAAATAAATTTTTCTATCGATAAATTAATAATATTTAATCTTTTATTATTTAATAAACAAAAAATATAGTAATATTCAAAATGATACTTTTAAAACATCTTCGAGCAGCGCCTAAATATATTGTCTTAATTTGTATTATTATTTTAGGATACTTTTATTTAATTAAAAATAATGAACAACTTACTCAAAATTCTTTTTTAAAAGGATCAGAAAAGACAATAGAAAACCCCGTTCAAAAGCCGAAGTCACAATTGATAGATTATGCAAACCAACAAGACGCAAGCCAACAAAATGTGGTGTTGCATTCAGAACCAATCGCATCACAATTTTATGAAGAAAATGTGCCGGTCTATTCCGGCGCTATACAGGTCACAAGTGGTGTGACCTTTAAAATGATTACGCTCGTGGATGATGGGTGGAGAAAAAAGATCATCCGTGATATCCGCTTATATGGTGTGGAAAGCTGTGAAATGAGGCAATTTGCCTTACGCAACGGAGTTAAGTGGCCATGTGGTGCTTTTGTTACTGCTTGGCTTGTCTCAAAAACAATCGATAAAAATGTTACTTGTCGGCAAGCACGTGTCATTCAACAGGTTCATTATGCACAATGTTTTGTAGATGGGGTTGATCTGGCACGTTTGGGGCTGGCAGAAGGGTTGATGGTGTTGACAAAAGATCAGCATCATTTTCCATCCCCAGCAGACTATAAAATTCTACAATCTGCTGCTCAAAAAGCACAAAACGGTTTATGGTCGAGCCAATTTCAACAACCAGAAGATTGGCGAAGAGATCATGGGAGCTATAATCCCATTGACCATTATTGATAAAGCGTCCTCTTAAGCGCTATTTAAAAATCAAGACAATATTCTACTGCAAATCTTATCAGAAAAAAGTTAATTATAATCCACGCACTCCTTGGTGGACAACGTTCGTTATGGAAATTTGTTGTGTTTAAAGCTCGCTTACGCATATAGGTTGCTCACTACAGCGCTATGGGAGAGCGCGTTTCCTTCCCCTAAACAAAATAGTCATTGTAACAAACATGAGTGTTCAGAAAATATGAACACATGCAAACTACTGATGTGACCTTTGGTCATGAAAAAAGGCTTATGAAAAAATAGAGAAAAGGTAAAACTGAAAATACCTTGCCTTCAAAAAACAACCAATTGCTTCAAATCAAACCAGAACTTTTAATGCAAGCTTTGCCTCATGTTGCTATGTTCATGAAACATGGGTTGCAATCTGAAAGAGAGTGTAGCGGTTCTATGGAAATTTTAACCAAAATGAAGGGGATTTCTTTTCAGGAACTTGAAGAAGCTAAAGAAACTATGAGGAAAAAATGTGCTTTCTTTTGTTATAAAAGAAAGCACATTGAGGGGGGGGATTTAGAATGACAGTTTTACATATTTTACTCTGAAAAGCGGTCTTTTTTATCTTTTTTCCACAGAAAATAAGTTGCAAGTCCGAGTATGGGAACACTCAATTTGGCAAAAGGGAGATGTTGACTGAGAGCTGCAAGGCTGGAAACGGTCGCATCTGTCATGAGTTTATGGCGTTGTTCTTCTGTCTTTTTTTGTTGGTCATAGCGTTGATAAGTTTTGAGAATGCGACTGATAATAAGACCTAATCCCGCAAGAGAAAGACAAATTAAAAACATGATACTAGCGGCGGCAAGAGGCTTCATAACAGAACATAACGCAATAAAACCGATGGTACATAAAAAAAGCAAAGACATGAAGAATGAAATGCCAATAAACCCATAGAAAATTGCTTGAAGGCGTACTTGCTTGACTGTGCTTTTAAGCCCTCCACCGACAAGATGGTTTAAAAGAGGAGCGATAAACTTATGCATTGCTTAACGACGTAGTAATTGAGAAAGAATAAAACCAACCCCTGCGGCAAACAAAACGCTTTTGCCAGGATTTTTGCGAACGCATTGATTCATGGTTTGTTCAAGATCACTGATTTTATCTTTTGCTTGAGACATCATGTCTTCACCACTTTCTTTCGCTGAGTGATATAGTTTTTCTGCTTTGTCTTTGGCGGCGTTGAATTTGTTTGCACCAAGATCTGTTAGGGTTGAGGTAATCCCTGAAATTTCAGTGCGTAACTTTTCTAATTGTCCTTGTAGGTCTTTTTGTTGGTCTTTTTCTACGGCTGATTTATCGTGCTGTGTTGTTTTATTATGGGCCATGGTATTTTTCCCTCTTGATTCATTATATTTGTATTGGTGTGTTCATAGTGATCATTTGCATTGGAGTGAAAATTTTCACTGCTTGAGTAACGCCAAAAGCTTTTTTTGGTTCCTTTCATTTTGTCGAATTTAAAACTGTTTTTGATAAAATAAATCTTTCCTATACGATATGCTCTGTCTGTAAAGGGTCGCATCTGTTGAGAATTGTCTTATGCTTTTGCAAGAATTTAGCACCATTCTTCAGTTTCTCATGGCACAGTTTTTATAAAAGTTTTTTAAAAGCGTGTTGAGGTTTATTTTTTAGGCTTGTGACAGGTAAAAAACATGGTTATTGTGAGTTTGCGGCAGAAATAATGTCATTTTTATGTTTTTGAAGCAAAGAAAAAGAAATGATATTGTGGCTCTTTGTTCTCTATGTATTTGGGGGCAACACGCGCTCTCCCATTATACTTTTGGTCAGTTTAAGATATTGCGATCGTTCTTTTTTTAAAAAAGGTATATTTTTATTTGGATAGAAGGTACTTTAGTGCACTGGTTGTTAGAGAAGTGCATATCCTTTTCTCCGAGGATTTTATGATATTTTTGCTGCTTGTTTCATGTAAGCAAATATTTTGTTGGATTTAAAAGAGCCGCTGAAATGAAAGAAGCTTTGCGATATGAGGAATTCATTTAACAGGAATGATGATAAATTATTCTTATAAATGAAAATATTATATGCGATATTTCTTGTAACTTTATCATTTTGCCTAATTTATGCAATAAATTGATTGAGTAAGATAAACTTGTTGAATTGTTAGAGAAAAATTTCTTGAGTGATTTCTTTAGAATTAAGAGAGAGCTTGTGGAATAAAACTATACTTGATTTATCAAGTTTTCTTTCTTAAGAGGAATACACAAGTGACGTTAAAAGGGTCGTGGCATTTTGGAACAGTGATGCTATGCGGGGTGACGACCCAGCTCATAAATAAAGATAAGAGCACAAGAATGTGAGATAAAAATGGAATCTGAAACAGTACCTTTAGATAATATGTCTGCTGTAGTGACAACGCATGATTTTTCTCCTCTTTCTATGTTTATGGCTGCTGATTGGGTGGTGAAAGCGGTTATCATTATTTTGTTACTTGCTTCACTTGTGTCTTGGACAATTGCTTTTGTGAAAATTGTTGAGATCACTTTGGTAAAACGAAGAGTACGTCATGAACTTCAATTGGTTCTAAATGCTCAGACTCTTACGCGTTTGGCAGCTAGCTTGAAAGAAAGCAAAGGGGCTGGTGTATTTTTTCTCAAAGAAGTCCTTAAAGAGGTGTATCTTTCTGCACAACAGGTTCATTTTTCTGCTCCTGAAGGGATAAACGAAAGCTCTGGTGAAAAAACCAGTACAGGGGAAAGGGCACAAACGATTGAAGATATTCTCTTTTATGAGGAGAGCAATCAATATGAAGATGTTTCCCGCGATGTTCGTGATGCTAGGGTTCGCGATGTTCATGAAGGTTTAAAAGAAAGGGTTCATTCACTTTTGTCACGCTGCTTGCTGGCTGCTACACGCCGTGTTGCATGTGGAAGTGCTGTTCTTGCAACTATTGGCGCAATTGCTCCTTTTGTTGGTCTTTTTGCAACTGTTTGGGGAATTATGAACTCTTTTATTGGGATTGCTCAGTCTCAAACAACGCGACTTGATGTGGTGGCGCCTGGAATTGCTGAAGCTTTATTCGCAACGGCTGTTGGGCTTTTTGTGGCTATTCCCGCCGTTGTTATGTATAATAGCCTTATGCGTGCTTTGAGTGGTTATCGCAGTGATTTAGGCGATATCGCTGCTGCTCTTGAAAGGCTCTTGAGCCGTGAACTTGATAGACAAAGACAACAGAAAAGTCATAAAAAATGAAAGCAAGCCTTAATAATGATTGGGATATAGACGAGAGTGGGTTGCAAAGTGAAATCAATGTGACCCCTTTTATTGATGTTGTATTGGTGTTGCTTATTGTTTTTATGGTTGCAGCGCCTTTGGCAACGTCTGTCATTTCCGTTCAGCTTCCTTCTATAACTCAAGCACCTTCAGTGGTTCAGTCTGATGAACCTCTTTATGTTACGTTGCAAAAAGATCGTTCTCTTTACATTGGTGATCATCTTGTAGAACAAGCAGCTTTGAGAGAAGCTTTGTTGAGGGAAACTACGCAAAATTTAGAGGCAAAAATTTTAATCAAAGCGGATAGCGAAATTGATTATGGTACTGTCATCGATTTATTAAATCAAATACGCATGGCTGGATATAATAAAATCGGTCTTGTAGGATTGCAAAACTCTACCAATCTTGTCTCAAGAGGTGAGATCAATAATAAAACAACAGGGGTAGCGGATGCTGCTGTCGATGGAGCGGGTGGTAACGTTGTGGGGCGTGTGGATGCCGTAACAACGAGCCCTGCGGGAAACGCTAATATTCCAGCCGATGTCTCTGATTAGTGATAAAAAAACAGCCTTTGTTGCAGGAAGCAAAGCATATTACTCAAAGTCGTAGAGTGAAATTGATGAGGGTTCCGTGGATTTATTAAACCAAATACGCATGGGTTTGATATTATGCAGGGGGTTCATATATTGAATCGTTTTTTTTAGGATTAAGCTCTACTCATCTTGCCGCAAGAGGTGCGATCAAGAAAAATAGCCAAGGGCGATTGTTGTGTGTCTTAATACATCTTAAAGCCTTTTTTGCGGCGGTGTTCATAAATGGTACAACGTTAAAGCCCCCGTAACATAATAAAAAACCTATCAAACATCACCATCTTTATGCTTAACAAAAGAGCAAGCGAGCACCATTATCGTATTTATATTTTTTTCCAATGTTGTGATAGTGCTATTTATTGTAGGCATTTTTTCAGTTTTTATCTGCATGCTAGCCACGTTTGGAATGTGAGAAACATGCTTTTGATTGATTTAATATAAATAGGCTTGCCATGAAACAATCTTACAGTATTGAGATTTCTCATTTAAGTTGCAAGACAATTCATTATTATTATAAATCAATATGATGTATAGATTGTCGACATTACCAGCGGTGTGTGAGCTCTCAATGTTTAATGCCAATGTTTTTGTTATGGGGGAGGGGTATCTGGTGATAATGAAGTTTTGTATAGCGCACGAGACGTAATTGAGAGATGCTTGTTTAGAGGTGCGTTTAGTGAAAAAACTTTGAAAGCAAATGCGCATTTCCTCTGCATTTTAAAAGCTCAAAGAATTTCCAGTGAAAGAGTGGTTGGAATAAGTATGTGTGTTATTTTGAGAGTAGCGATTTTTCAGAGCTTCTTAAGTGTGTCCCGTTGAACCAAAACCTCCTGTTCCACGGCTCTCTATATGGCTTTGGGTATTTTGCTCTGGTTCAATGG
The DNA here is from genome assembly GCF_042196885.1 of Bartonella sp. AA86SXKL. NCBI lineage: Bacteria > Pseudomonadati > Pseudomonadota > Alphaproteobacteria > Hyphomicrobiales > Bartonellaceae > Bartonella > Bartonella sp. AA86SXKL. The sequence goes on from NZ_JBHIRE010000003.1 coordinate 27,892, forward strand.
TGCAAACATTAACTTGGGATACGGGGGCGATGACTGTTTGGGCAATGCGCATGCCCCGTTGGATGGAAAAGTCTTCTTGTCCTAAATTGATAAGAAGGACTTTGACTTCACCACGGTAGTCACTATCAATTGTTCCTGGAGTGTTGAGGCATGTGATGCCGTGTTTTAAGGCTAAGCCAGAGCGTGGACGTATTTGTGCTTCAAACCCAAGTGATAAATGAAAAATGAGACCTGTTGGAATAAGTGCCCGCTGCCCAGGGGCAAGAACAAGCGTTTCTTCTTCTCCAATTGCTGCCCGTAGATCAAGACCCGCAGAACCCGCTGTCGCGTAGCAAGGAAGTTCTAAACCTTGTCCGTGTGCAAGACGCTGAACAAATAAAGTCTGGGCATGTGAAGATTGAGAAGAGACAGGATGATTGTTTAGAGGGGCGTTGGTTTCAGTGTGCGACATGATTGAGGCATTTCCAAAATATGAGGTCTAGAAGAAAATGATACTTTAACAAAAGATATCTATAAAACCAAGTCGATAAAGGTGTGTGGATATAGGTTGTCCCCAGAGCTTGCTTATCATCTCTTACTGACTTAAAATATTCCACAACACCACCTAACATTATCAATGGCATTTTTCAATAATGGCATCATCAAGGATGGCTTATGCCTAGGGGCATGCGCTTATTTGAGATCTAAATTATGGTTACAGATAAGATTTTTAGATACTACCGATAAGAATACCCGTGGCAAAAACCAGAGCACCACCAATGATGACCTGTAAAGAGGCGCGCCAAAAGGGAGTGGACATGTATTTGTTCTGAATCCAGACGATGGCGCCGAGTTCGAAAAAAACAATGATAAAAGCAATAATTGTCGCTACATAAAAAGAGCTGATCAAATAGGGAAGAGTATGGCCTAGTCCTCCTAATGTTGTCATAATGCCGCTGGCAAGACCTCTTTTTAATGGCGAACCACGCCCTGATAATTTTCCGTCATCATGGGCTGCTTCTGTGAAACCCATTGAAAGTCCCGCACCAATTGAAGCTGAGAGCCCTATCAAAAAAGTTTGATGCGTGTCTCCCGTGGCAAAAGCTGCGGCAAAAATGGGGGCAAGGGTGGAGACAGAGCCATCCATTAATCCTGCAAGACCTGGTTGAATCCAAGTCAAAAGTGTTTGTCTTTGCGTTTTCGAAGTTTTTTTTATGGTGTGATTTGCCGCTGTTGTTTTTTGGGAGGGATGGCGGTTCTTGCCTTTCACAAGAGAAGTTTTGTCACATAATGAACCGATAGTGTTTGCACGATTATGGCAAGAAAGGCACAAAAGTTGCTTATAATTTTTAAGCTCTTGAAGCCCCATGGCGGTAAAAACCGCGGCTTCCTTAGAGGAATAAGGTTCTAGAGCTTTTGCATATTTTAAATAGAGCGCCGCATGTTGCTCTTTTATTTTGAGCGCTTTAAGTATCACGTTTTGTGCTGAACGAAAGGACAGAGCTTTACGTTGTACAAATGAAAAAAACGATCTCAACATTTTCTGTTCCTCTGCACTTTAGAATAATTCTAAAACATAAGAAAAATAAACCGAAAGTCAATCTAAAAGTTAAAAACTGACAAATTACAAAAAGGTTGCACTGAGAAAAAAGGTGATGGGATGCTGAGAAAGTACAAGGAAATTTATCAAATGGAGACGAGAGGGGCGCATGAAAGAAATAATTGCGTGAAAAAATTTAAGAGACAATGTGCTTTATTTTGCTAAAGGGATGTTTGAATGGAGCATTTCAATGTATTGTGAATATATGGAAAAAAATAGGACGACTCTATCATTCATTTGATGCGTTCAAAAGACTGTAACAGTTCTTGGAATTTGAGATGATTCTTTAAAAGAGACCTTTTTCAAGGGACAAAAGCCCATTTCGCGAGGGTGGTCCCCGTGAAGAGTATAGAAGGGTAGAGCCGCAAAATTTCCATGAAATAATATAAACTCCATTGAGTCTTCTTAATCTTTACGCTTTATAAAAGAGCAAGCCGGCATCATCATACACCTTAGCTCCCAGTGTTGCGACAGTCTTTAGAACGGTTCATTATAGGCATGGCATTTTATTGTACAGTTTTACGCCACTCATTCTGCTTGTGGAGGTGTAAGACAGTATTCTTATGATATTTACGCGCATTGAGCGTTGTTACAGCTTTTGCATTTAGGTGGATTTGATGTAATGAATTATCTTTTGTGCTGTAATTGCAGGGGCAGGTTTAAGGGTGGGAGTGCATAAATGAAAGAGATATTATCATATCAAATTGTTTGATCACGCATAAAAATTTATGCTTTATGAAGGGGCATTTATCGCCTTGTAACTTGCCTGATATCTTGTATGAAAGCCCAAAATTCAGTAGGTTTCCTCTCACTTCAAAACTTCTTATATTGAAGCAATTCAAATCATTTTCTTGTGTATCACAAGGAGGGGTGTGGGTGCTGTGTTTTTATTTAAAGTATGGGATGAGTTGAAATATGAAAAGTGCATAATCTCTACGCGTTAACAAACGTTTTTGATGTTTTTAAAAAAGAGCGAAATTGTGCAGAAAAAAAGGGAGCATATATGGAAAATAGTGATGGTTTGAAATTTTGGCGGCTTTCTGAAAAACTAACAATACTGCAGGCAGCGCTTTTAATAGTTGGATTAAATCCAGGAAAGTATTTGTTTGTCAACAAATTAGAACCAGAAAAAAGTGATATTTACGAAGATAACCTTTCCGTATCATCAGAGAAAACTGCTAATTTCCGTGCAGCCTATCATGCTATCGTTCAAGCGGGAAAAAGCAATCGATTAGAGATAGAATGGTCGTACTATAATTTTTCGGATTTTATAGATGCAGATTCCTCATATGTTCGCGTTGATGATTTAAAAGAATGGCTTTCATCGCGTGGTCTGTACCCTCCATTTTTTTTCCCTGAGGATGATTCTGCTGAGACTAAGGACCAAAAATATGCGTTTCAAGATCCAACGCATCCACGTTATGCTCCAAAGCTTGCTGCTATTGTTGCGGCATGGGAAGCGGTGAGTGAGGTTGAGGGTGGTAAAACTGTTAAAGGAACGCTTGCAAAATGGTTGCAACAGAATGCTGATCAATATGATTTACACAATAAGAAAAATGGTAAGTTAAAAAAGGATGTTATTGAGGAATTAGCGGCTGTTGCGAATTGGGAACCTACCGGAGGGGCGCCTAAGACACCTGCCAGCTCTCTTTTATCAAAAGAAAAAAAATAAAAAGATCACTAAAATTGTGCTGTTTTTTTTTGATAATTCTGAAGATAATCTCTTTTTCTGGGGGAGATTTTTACTTTTCTTCCCTAGATTATAAGTAATTGTTTTTCAATGAAAATAATTTTTATAGTGTTTCTCTGACTGTTCAGGCGGGGAAAAATAGACATTTTGGGGCAGTAAAATTTACCCTGTAGTTTTCGTAACTTACCTCTCTATTTTTGTTTGATTTTTTTGGGCATTTTAAAATCCAAATCAATTAAAATGGAGTGCAACATGATTAAAGTTAATCTTTTTTTTACTATGCGTAAAAGTGTGAAAATTTTTCGAGGAAATGTACGGATATTTGGCAATGTGTTGCGGATGAGGTGGTACATAAATCGTTTAGAGTAGGTGTATTGTCGTGTTGGTTAAAATTTGAAATGATCACTGTCAAATAGTCGAAGTTGAGCATCGTGCATTTCTTGGGTAAAGAAATCTTGTCATCTATGAGCGAGTGAGAGTTTTTCTTAAGAAATTTGCACAATAGTAAAACTAGTTAGCAAAACCTGTTCTTTGGCACAACAAAAAGGATGTCATAAATGATTATCTCATCATAAATATGCTTTAAGAATAACCCGTGCGTGGCGAAAGTCTATGGCATAGTCGCTATAGATTTTTGCTCCGTGTGTGATGATCAATACTCTTGTTTATCTCTTGTCAATGCAAGTGCCCATGAAAGTGATGAGAGTCTATTGCTCCATTGTGATGCTTGGTTGTTCATGTTTAGAAACGACAAGTGTATTAAATGCGATAGGGTTGATAGAAAGGAAAACGTATCCTGTAAAAAATAGGTGTGTCTTTAAAATAAAGCTGATAAACGAAATTATTTTTTTATCTACCTTTTGTATAATGAGAAAAAGGTATTCAAAGTGCAAGCATAAGCAATTCAGCAGTAAATCCCAAAATAGCTTAACATAGATCGTTTCTAGGAGAAGAGGAAGAAAGTCTATCTGCAAAGCTATGTTAGGTCGTGTGACAGGTGAAATAATGCGGTTAGGGCAATAAACAATTGTTATTGGTGAAGAGATAGAAATCGGTTGGGTGTTGATTTCTGTTTTACTACAGAATTTTCTTTGTTATCTCGTAAAATACGATCGTTTGAGGTGTGGTCATATAAAGCGAAGCTTTTTTCAATCTTGGAAAGATATTCCCATTGCGGAAAATCATATAAAGTTTAAGCAACGGCAGAACGATTTTTTGTGCAATGAAATGATAAGTATGTACAACATCTCGGTAATCTCCGTGGGAAACTTTACCGGATCCAAGGTGTGGATATTGTCTTCTGCTTATCCCAAATCGCAGATATTTCAAAACAACAACGGTGGAGGAGGGATATTGGATATGTTCTAGGGAAGGTTGCAAAAAATGGCAGTTTTCAAAAAAATACCAAAAATGACGAAAGGAGCGGTTTCCCACTCCTTCGTTCCTATCTCCCCTTGCGGGGAAGCGGCCACCATTACTGATGCCGTGTATGCTGATATAGATACACTTATTTTTCTCAAAAGTCAATACTGTAAATGCGGTAAATATTTGAGCATCAGAGCTACAACTTTATGAAAATCTTCGCAGGATAATCTTGGAACGGTACGTGAGCAACTTAAACGACTTACAGAAACTGTTGTGACATAATTGCAGATAATCCATGCTTTTTTATTCTCTATAGGAGATTGTATTGGATACGCAGCGGGATTATTGGGTTGTGATTTCGTTGAAAAAGGTAAAACTGTCACATTTCCATATAATTTTGCATTCTTAGAAAGCACTAAAACAGGCCGCTTTTTCCAAAATTCAGGGAGTATCGAATCATGAGGAAAATCACACCAAAAAACTTGTCTGATGCGTGGTGCCGATTTGATTCGTGGTTTTATATGAGGTGGTTTTTCGTAAGGCGCATTTAAATCTCTTTCTTTTATATGCTCACGCCATGCATTATGATCATGTTCCATCATAACACATGGTTCTTCAAGTTTGGTTATATCTAAGGAAATAGGTGATAGGGTAGAAGGCTCTGTGTTCTTATCTTCAGCCATAGCAGACCATTTATATTTATTGGTCCCCTCACTTATTATTTTACGGCTTTTCTATCACGAGTTTTTATCAAAATGTTGCTTATAAGTACAGAGAGGTGAAACCATAAAATGGATGTATCTGCTCATTTTTGTCTTTTGAGTACAACGCTAGAGGAGGGATGTTGGTGACTCGTTGGTGTTGGTGGGTTGGTTTGGCGGTGGGTGGTTTTGGGTGGGGATTGGTGACTGGAGGGTTGTTGGTTAGGGGGAAGCGATTAGAGAGAACGAGTGCACGCGGTTTCGTTTCTATTTTATGGTTAGAGTTTTTTATGGACTGAAAGAAGCCCTTTTGAAGTAATATAGAGGCTTATAAGGGAGAAAAATAGGCTTGAGACGACATTCCAACCGGCAAATGAAAGAAAAAGAAAGCGTGCGGATGCTTCAGAACAAGAAGGAGGATGAATGTTGTTTAATTGGCTGAGCAGCTGGTTAATGTCTGAGGTTTTTCTGACTGCGCTTAAACCACAACTGAGGGGAGCTGTCCAAAAGCCATATTCAACACCCGCATGATAAACGGCTAAAACAAGGCTGATGCACATTAAGACAAAAACACACAAAAATAAAAGTTGTATCCAAGCAGTTATGCGAAAAAAACATGCTCCAAAACCTGCTAAGAGCAAAAATGGTATGGCACCATAATAGGGAAAACGCTCTATGAGACATAAATCGCAAGGAAGATATCCTCCGAAATATTCAAAACCAAGGGCAATCCCTATTGTGGCAGACAAGCAAAAAGCGAGAAAAAAAGCCCATAAACTTTGTTCTTTTCTGCTGGGTTCAACATGAAGGTGTTTGTGTAAAAGTGGGTGAGAAGACAAAACGCATGCCATTAAGTCTGTTCCTTATAAAAGCTTTTTGTTTAAAAAAGCTATGAAAATCCCATAAATTAAAAGGAGGCTAACACAACCAATGAGAACAATCCATTTGAAATGCTGTACTAGAAAATTCATTGCTTTTTGCCCAAAATGTTTAATCAGCCACGCGAGAAGATAAAAACGAGCGCCTCTAGAAAAAATACAAATAAGTATGAAAAGTTCAAGACGCACACTCATAACACCGGCCAAAATTGTGACAATCTTGATGGGGGGAAGATGAAAAAAACCTGATGTTATCAGTAAAATGATTAGAAATTGCAGGGTTGCACTATTTTTCAGAGATTCAAAACTTTCAACCTTACCATAAATTTCTAAAATGGGTTTGGCAAGGGTATCATAGGCAAAATGTCCGATAAACCAACCGGCAATGCCTCCTAATACAGAACAGATCGTCGCAATCAAAGCATAGCGATAAACCCGCTTTTGATGGATAAGCAGCATCGGAATATATAAAACATCTATGGGAATTGGAAAAACAGAACTTTCAATAAAGGCAATGAAACCAAGCCAATGTGGTGCTGTACGCCGATTTGCTAAAGAAATCGTCCAAAGCTTTAATTTGTTTAATATCATGAGGCTTTTTATAAATTTAAGAGGTAAAGACTTTACAAATGAGATTGCTATAAATCCGGTAGAGAAATCCAATAAAGAAAGTATTTCATAAAATAGATAAGAAAATGATATGAATTCTTAAAAAATGAGAAGTCTTCTGTTGACGAATCTGTTCTTCTTCATATAGTGCAAAGGAATAATCGACAAGTCTGTCTTTTATAGTCCTGTCTTTTATAGCAGTGTGCGGGTGTGGTGGAACTGGTAGACGCGCCAGACTCAAAATCTGGTTCCGAGAGGAGTGTCGGTTCGAGTCCGACCACCCGCACCACTTCATAAATATTTTCCTTTATCCTGTTACGGCGCATCACGTTGTTTTATAGAACGTGGGATTTATAAAACATGGGGGGTTATAAAACGTGGGATTTATAGACCGTGTTCAATGTTTTGCATGTTGAATGAAAAACATTGAACACCGTAGGATTCTTTCATTTCAAGTCTGCTTATAGTAAATCAACTAAAATCATGTCGCTCGTACGTTACAAGCTAGATGAGCTCGCGTGGAGTGAAATTTTACAAAAAATGAATAAAAATGCCTCTTATGCCGTTTCAAGGGCATCATTGGAGGTAAAGTGTATGATGGATGGGGGGGTGCCTGCTTGCACTTTTATGAAGTGTAGAGATGGTGCTCTATAGATTTTATATTCTTGTAGGTGCTGTCGCAAAATGGGCTTGAGGGTTTTGAGAGCTGTTTCTTTAAAACACGCATGTGAATTGGCAACCAAAGTGTCTTGAATTTGAGTGTGTTTGGTTTGAAGCGTTGTCGTATGACATGAGGGGTGTGATCCAAAAAAGATCCGTGAGAAACACCAGCATGAGGTAATGCGTAATCTCCTCTCTTTAAAAGACAGTGCTTTAGAGGCTTTTGAAAGTTGTAAAGCAGAGGGAAATGGTAAGATTGGAAATTGGTTTTTACCTTGAAAACTTCATGTGCTCCCTAAATGAAGCTGTCTTCCCGTTACAGAAATTACATAAACAGAGAACCGCAATATCCTCTTTCCACTCTGGCATACAATAGCGGTAAAATACTGTTGTTTGAAGTGTGGTAATATAGGGCATACTTCCTTGAAACGTTACAGTATTTTTTCGGTGTGTGTTGGATATTCTTAAATGTGTTTGTCTTGCTTTAGGTTTAAAGGCATTCCATGCGGAGGAGCCCAAAGAAACCCGCTAAAATCCCCCAAGAGTCCCCAAGGGTTTTTGTGTTTTTATAAACGGACATGGTGTTTAAAAATGGGTGTTTAAAATGGGTTTTCAGAATCTTTATCCTTTAAGAGCGGGGAGGCCAAGTCAACATTATCTTATAAAACTGCAATTGATGCACAATATCCATATTTATTTTAAAGAAATATCTCTTAAATAACGGCTCTCATTTATTTACGATGGCGCCCAATGGTATGATGGTAAAGCTTTTATATTCCAAATGTATTACATGAAAGGGGGAGAGAGGATAGGAGCTTGCTTTAAGAGAGGGAGAGGCTTTATTGTTTCGTGACTATTTGTTTAAAGTTTAGTACAGGTTTTTAGAATCTACGTCTTTTTAGGGGGAAAGGGGCATTAAAAAACCCCGTTTTTAACAGGGTTTTTTAATCGTTCAATTTTTCTACAAAACTTAGAATTTATAAGCGATACCAAAGCGAACATCATGCGTTTGAGAAGAGATTTTAAGGTTATCGTTTGCAAATTTCTTTTTAAAAAAATCTGAATAACGATATTCTGTACGCATGATGATATTATCTGTCATTGCAAGATCAAAACCACCACCAACAGTGTAACCAAACATTGTTTTTGTCTCATCTAACACATTGCCAGAAGCAAAAATTGTCGAATCTTCTTGCGATTTTGATAAAAGTGACATGATATATTGCATCTGTGTATAGGCTATACCCCCTGCAATATAAGGCATAAGACGATGAGAAGCAAAACCAATACGCGCACGCGTGGCACCAGACCACGTTTCTTTCAATGTTACACTGCTAACAACAATGTCACCATAGTTGGATATCGTTTCACCCTGAGCTGCAGGTTTTATGATAGGAATCCCAGCTTTTTTAAAGGCAATGTTAATGGAGTTTGATTCATCTAGAATTTTCTTTCCATTGTCTGTTTGGGTGCTTTTCCTTCCAGACCAGACCATATCGGTATCAAAACCGAAAACAAGATCTCCCAGATCAATATTAGAACCTGCATACAAACCTGCTCTCAATCCTGATAGTTTCGGTGATAAATCTCTATCAACCCAAGCCCATTTTCCTTCCCTAGCTTCTTGTGCGTAATTTAGAGTATTTTTATTGGAAAAATATCCAATTTGTCCTCCAAAATAAAAACCAGACCAAGAAAAAGGCGCAGAAACAGTAACCGGTGAAATACGTGACGATGAAACATCTTGCAATGAAACCTTCGGTTCTGATTGCTTAAAGATTACCGTATCTGCTGCTTGCGCTGTTGAAGCGGTAATGAAGGTGAAAATAGATAGTGCAACTAAACATTTTGTTTTCATAAAAACGTCCCCAATTTATTTCAGATACAAATCGTATTATATATAAATTGGTTAAAAAAATCTATAGTTAATATCATTATGAAAACTAAAATACGTATAAAATCTATAATTAACCATATTAAAGCGTTCTTAAAACTTGTTTTCGTACTATTATCCCGCGTTTTTCAGGATTTTTTTTATACTCTTTCAATATTCTCTGTGTTTTAGAAAAAATTATAGTATAGTAAATAAGCTTTTTACTTATTTAAAAAACATTATTTTATACATATTAAAACACTTTTTGTTATTAAACGTATTATCCATTATGATTGACATCAATGTGCTTACATATTCAATTGATCGTAAAAAATGCATATTGGCACCATCATATTCGTTGCTCGTTTCTGATATTGTGTAGCTTTGTATTGCGATAGCCTTTTGAGCACTTGAGAGGATGAGCGACTTTATTTCTTTTTTTATCTATATGCCACTTTTGCTTATGACAATCCAAGCGAATAGTTTTGATTGATTGAATGGAATACGAAGAATAAGAAGGAGAAAAGTGCGAGAATTTAAAGTTTTATGAGTTTTCTCATGCACCATGTAAACGATAAATTCTTCTTTTCGTTCGCTTAAAGCCGGAACGTGGATGAGAGCCTAAAAACTTAAAGTCGTTGGCAATTTTAAACAGATTAGCGCGTGCACTCAGATTTTTGTGGAAATGGGTGAGGGCGCCATAATGGGCAAATGCCTCCAATTTCTTGCGAGTTGCCAAGGATATTTCCGTTAGAGAGCTGATTGTTTCAGCAAAGGTCAAAACCTTTCGGTGCATTGAATTTTGTTCCAACAGCTGTTCCTCTTTTGAGCACCCCCATCTTCACGCTTCATAAAAGAGACATTTCTCAATGTTCCTAAACCCATTTCATGACAGCGATTGTGAATGGTATAATAATAAATCTATTGAGCATCTCTTTTACGCTTCATAAAGGAGCAAGCCGGTACCATTACTATATTTGCCAGTTCGTGGGGTGTTGTGACAGTCCTCTCCACAATGTTGTGACAGACCCCTTTGTCCGTTGTGACAGTCCTTGGCACTTGAGGTGGTTCATTAGAGGTGTTTTTGTCCTTATCGGATACAATTTCTATTCATACATTCATTGCGTTTGTGATGTGCAAGTCAGTGATTTTGATTGATGTAACATGAGACCGATTTAAAATGAGAAAATCTTACGGTATTTAGGATTCTCATTCAATATGGATAACGCTAGATTATCATTATAAATAAACACATTATCTCATTGAGATAAGAGTTATCTACCCAATGTTATCAATAATGATAACATTGTAAAGCGTCGATGAATTCATTAATCTTTTTATACTTCGATTGAAATTATGTCTATTAATACCGATTTTTTTTGAGCTAATTCTGTTTGGCTGTTAGCTAATAGATTTTCAAAATCAAGACGCGAAGCTAGAATGAAAAACACCTTAAGGTCATATCCATTTAAATCACTTTCTGCCAGTATAGCCATTGGGTGTTGAGCCATGATTATCCATTCCTTTCCAAAACCGTTGTGCCTTTTAAGTACAATATAAGCAACAAAACCACCCATAGCATAAATGCGGATCAGAGCCTAAAATGAACGCTGTGGGTAATTGTTATCGGTCATCATCGGGGTGTAAACACCCCGATCTTTTGACAAAAAGATTTGTTTTAAGATGTTTGCATCTTTTTTAGTGGGTTGTTTATTGGGGAGAAATCATCTTTTTGGGATCAACTAATCGGTCATAATCCTCTACAAAAACGCCTGCTTTTAATGCTTCGGTGCGCAAAGTTGTATCATTTTTATGCGCTGCTTTGGCAATTTCAGCAGCTTTTTCGTAGCCAATTTCTGGTGCAAGAGCTGTGACTAACATGAGTGAGCGCTCCATGAGCGAGTGAATATGAACACGATTGGCCCGTAATCCTTGAATGCAATGCATATCAAAAGAACGCATGCAATCACCAAGAAGGGTAATTGATTGTAAAACGTTATAGCCAATAACAGGTTTATAAACGTTGAGTTCAAAATGTCCTTGGCTTGCGGCAAAGGTTACGCTGGTGTGATTACCAAAAACTTGGCATGCAACCATGGTTAAGGCTTCACATTGCGTGGGGTTGACTTTGCCGGGCATAATAGAAGATCCGGGTTCATTTTCAGGAAGACTGAGTTCCCCTAAACCGGAACGTGGACCAGAGCCTAAAAACCGAATGTCATTGGCAATTTTAAACAGATCAGCAGCGAGAGCATTCAAGCTTCCGTGGAAATGCGCAAGGGCGCCATGATGGGCAAGTGCTTCAAATTTATTGCTGGCAGTTTGGAATGTTATTCCTGTGAGAGTGCTCATTGTTTGCGCAAAAGCAACGTCAAAACCTTTTGGCGCATTCAGCCCTGTGCCAACAGCCGTACCACCTTGAGCAAGCATTTGGACATCGGTTAGAGCATTTTCAATACGCTGAAGATTGGCTTCTAATGCGGCACGATAGCCTGAAAATTCTTGCCCTAAGGTTAAAGGGGTTGCATCTTGCGTATGGGTGCGGCCGATTTTAATGATATCTGCAAATTCTTGCTCTTTTTGTTTTAATGTCGCAATAAGAGCTTCAAGGATTGGCAGTAAGTGTTGGCGTGTTTGCAACGTGGTGGCAATGTGAAGCGCCGTGGGAAAGGAATCGTTCGATGATTGGCTCATATTGACATGGTCATTGGGATGAACTGGTTTTTTGCTTCCAAGTTTTCCTCCCAAAATCTTACTAGCACGATTAGCAATGACTTCATTGACATTCATATTGCTTTGTGTGCCAGAACCTGTTTGCCAGACGGATAGTGGGAAATGTGTATCAAAATCGCCAGCAAGCACTTCATCAGCGGCGGCAATAATTGCTTTTCCAATATTTTCTGGTAGTTTTCCTTTGCCCATATTTACAATCGCTGCTGCTTTTTTGATAAGGACTAAAGCATAGATGATGGCAAGAGGCTGCTTTTCACTGCCAATATTAAAATTATGCAGAGAACGTTCAGTTTGTGCGCCCCAATAACGATCTTGACGTACCGAAATCGTTCCAAAGCTATCCGTTTCCTGACGTGTTTCAACCATGATAAGATCCTTTTTTGTTCACGGGTTCTCAAAAAAGATAGATAACGCGAAAGTGCAATAAGAGGCAAGACTTTGAAGCTTCATTTAGAGAAATTATTTTTATGGCTATTCTTGACATTGAGAGATGCCGATTTTATATCTAACACATGCTAGCACTCGTAGTTTGAGAGTGCTAGCAAGAACTTTTAAGATTAATGCAATTATGTTCAGTTTTAAGGATTTAAAACATGGCTAATATACAATTCCGCCCACTTCACGACCGTGTCGTTGTCCGTCGGGTTGAATCTGAAAATAAAACGGCTGGTGGGATTATCATCCCTGATACAGCAAAAGAAAAACCCCAAGAAGGCGAAGTGATTGCTGTTGGCAATGGCGCTCTCGATGATAACGGAAAGCGCGTGCCTTTAGAAGTCAAAACAGGAGATCGTATTTTGTTTGGAAAATGGTCTGGAACTGAAGTCAAGATTAATGGGGAAGACCTCCTCATTATGAAAGAATCTGACATTATGGGAATTATGGGCTAATTGAAGCGCTTAATTTTTCATTGTGTACTATTTTGAGAAAACTCCAAGGAGAAATTAAATGGCTGCTAAAGAAGTCAAATTTGGCCGTGAAGCGCGTGAGCGTTTGTTGCGCGGTGTCGACATCCTTGCTAATGCTGTTAAGGTGACACTCGGCCCTAAAGGTCGCAATGTGGTGATTGATAAATCATTCGGTGCGCCTCGCATCACAAAAGATGGTGTATCCGTTGCAAAGGAAATCGAACTGGAAGATAAGTTCGAAAATATGGGTGCACAAATGTTGCGCGAAGTTGCTTCTAAAACCAATGATATTGCTGGTGATGGAACAACAACAGCAACTGTTTTAGGACAAGCTATTGTGCAAGAAGGTGTTAAAGCTGTTGCTGCGGGCATGAACCCAATGGATCTTAAACGTGGGATTGATGCTGCTGTTGAAGAAGTGGTGGCAAACCTCTTCAAAAAAGCAAAAAAAATCCAAACTTCAGCAGAAATTGCACAGGTGGGAACAATTTCCGCTAATGGCGCTGCTGAAATCGGTAAAATGATCGCTGATGCTATGGAAAAAGTGGGCAATGAAGGCGTCATTACTGTGGAAGAAGCTAAAACTGCTGAAACGGAATTAGAAGTCGTTGAAGGAATGCAATTTGACCGTGGGTATCTTTCCCCTTATTTTGTCACAAATGCTGAGAAAATGGTCGCTGATCTTGATGATCCTTACATTCTCATTCACGAAAAGAAATTGTCTAATTTGCAATCTCTTCTTCCTGTGCTTGAAGCTGTTGTTCAGTCTGGAAAACCACTTCTCATTATCGCTGAAGATGTGGAAGGTGAAGCTTTGGCAACGCTCGTTGTCAACAAATTGCGTGGTGGTTTGAAAATTGCTGCTGTAAAAGCTCCTGGATTTGGTGACCGTCGTAAAGCAATGTTAGAGGATATCGCTATCTTGACATCCGGACAGGTTATTTCTGAAGATGTGGGCATTAAACTTGAAAATGTCACTTTGGATATGCTTGGACGTGCAAAGAAAGTGAATATTTCTAAAGAAAACACCACCATTATTGATGGTGCTGGACAAAAGAGCGAAATTACTGCTCGCGTCAATCAAATCAAGGCTCAGATTGAAGAAACAACTTCTGACTATGACCGTGAAAAATTGCAAGAAAGACTTGCTAAACTCGCTGGTGGTGTTGCTGTTATCCGTGTGGGTGGTGCAACAGAAGTTGAAGTGAAAGAAAAGAAAGACCGTGTTGATGATGCTTTGAATGCAACACGTGCTGCTGTTGAAGAAGGTATTGTTGCTGGTGGTGGTACCGCATTGTTGCGTGCAGCAAATGCGTTGACCGTTAAGGGAAGTAATCCTGACCAAGAAGCTGGTATTAGTATCGTTCGTCGTGCTCTACAAGCACCAGCGCGCCAGATTGCAAGCAATGCTGGTGAAGAAGCTGCTATTATTGTGGGCAAAGTGCTGGAAAATAATGCTGACACTTATGGTTACAATACCGCAACTGGTGAATTCGGTGATTTGATTGCTTTGGGAATTGTTGATCCTGTGAAAGTTGTGCGTTCTGCTCTTCAGAATGCGGCTTCAATTGCGAGCCTTCTGATCACAACAGAAGCAATGGTTGCTGAAGTTCCAAAGAAAGATACACCAATGCCTCCGATGCCTGCTGGTGGAATGGGCGGAATGGGTGGAATGGATTTCTAAGCTCTTTTCCATAGAAATAATAAAGAAACGGGTCTTCTGTGCCCGTTTTTTTTATGCTTTTTCACGTTTCATACAGTTTTTCCTTTTATGACAGTTTCTTTATCTTATAGGATTGTTCTATTCTCCTCTGGTTGATCTACCGTTATTGTGAATGAATCTCATTCTCGGTTCTTGGCTTTTTCTCTTGTTTTTATGAAATGTTTCTATTGTGCGGGGATCGTGGTTTCCTTTGAAAATATTGTGCTAATAAAAATATAACTCTTTGATTTATAATAATTTATTCCTAATACAGTTCTGTTTTTTCATTTCAGGTTTATGCATGCCCCGTTAAAAAATCCTGTGTTTGTGCTTCATAGGGTGAGAGGTCACTACGGTTTTTATGAACCAACATAATCATTAAAAGTCAGTAGTTAAGAAGAGTCAGTAGTTAAGAGTTAGTACCTATTGAGCGTTGGAAAGACAGAGTTGAAAAGAGCATGATGGGGCTGGTTTGTTTTTTATGAATAAGATGCTGGTATTTCAAGCTTTTGTATGAAGAAAATAAGGGTTTGCTCTGTTAAAGGGCTTTTATATACTGGGACAAGCATTTTTCTGTTTGGGTAGTTTTTGGAATGAGGAGACTGCTCCATTTGAGAAGCTTAAAGATAAAAGCTAATTTTTCGCCTTGCTCTCATCTTTTTTTCGGTAAGCTCATCACCTAAACTGGAGCCAAACCCATGTTGTTATACTCAAGTTCTGTTTGTTGCCTATATTGTGACAGAAAATTCTTAAGTGGGGAGCAATTTTTGAGCTAAGGGGACCATGACAGGTAGCCGAAAAAATCATGACGAGACAATAGGCGCGCTTGTGTTAGAATTTTTAATGCTTCTGATGATAAAGGCACGCGAAATTCTGTTGTAGCCTCATGCTTTCTTTTCATATTTTCGAGCCAAGGATTTTCCATATATTCTCTTCAACTTGACCTTTATGCATAGGACATAAGGGAATTGGGGGTGGGAATTGAGAGGGTGGGAGGAGCCGGCTTGCTTTTTTATTCAACGTAAAGATGAGAGGCTTTATGTAAGGCTACCATTACATTGCTTGTTTATGCACTTCTTTAAAAGAAATATCTTTTAATACAAATTCTTGGCAATGCTATTTATGAAGAGTATAAAATCATTTTGATATCAATAGATTATTAAAAAAATGTATGTTGGTATGATCCTTTTCTTATGTTACCAAAGTTGCTGATTTACGCGTTGGTTAAAAATCTCTCTTCATACCCCTAAATTCATTTCATGAAAGCGTTTGTGAAGAGCACGACGTTTATGAGGCGTGTAAAAAATTCTCGTGAGACATGAAAAAATCATTAATAAAATCTCCATGTTTTCAAAAAATAACGAATGGCTTTTTATCTTTTTAAAAGATTTAACACGTCTCACGTTTTTTATTTATTTTAGAGCTGAATATTCGATTTTTGTGTAAAAATACTTCCCAGCACATCTATGATCCGTGAAAAATCAAGTGCTAATAAGAAAATGATGAATATAATCCACTTCGTATAGCGTGACATCATTTTTACACTTTTATACGTTGTGATGATTTCTTGTAGGATTTCTTTTTCCTTTTCTGTAAGCTCTGTTTGTTTTTCTGTTTTTTTTCTAGCCATGTTTCCACCCACACAAGCCTTCCCCTTGTTTGTTATGCTTTAAAATATCTCTTGCGAGATTTGAACTGATGATATTGAGATCTTTTTTGTCTAAATAAATGGGCATCCAACCAACGCAAGAAAAAGGCTCATTGATTGTTTTTATCGCGCAACCAGTGAGTAAGAGAAGCGCGTACATCAGCATCACTTTTTTGATTAATTTCATTTTCCACCTCTAGCCGTGTTGTTGATGACTTTAGCGTTTTTTCTATTTGCTTTTGTTGTTCAACTTTCTTTCCAAGAGTGAAAGCTTTTGCTAAAGCGATAAAAAAAGCGGTCAGAGCCGCTCCTGTTATCATCAGATTTTTTTTCAACCACCACATCATAAGCTCTGCTCCCGAAACCGTTTTGCCACAAAGAAAATGCCAACGCAGGCGGCTAAAACCATAATGGTTGCTAATGCCCATTGGATGGGACCATTGCCTGCCAATAAGCCCCCAAGTCCAGAAAAAGAACCAATAATCGGTGTAAGCGCTTCTGCTTTGAAAAATCCCATTGGAGCTTGCGTTTCTACAGTTTGGTAGTTGGGAGAAACATAAGCTCCTTTTGCCCATAATCCCGATTCTGCTGCACGACGGTGCACTAAACCGTGAAGACGTTTTCCTCCTGCTTTAGTCCACTTTTGTAACTCAGCAGGGACGGCTTCATATTCGCCATTATTGAGTTTTTTGAGCAGGGTCGAATTACAAAAAGCCGATGTTCCTATATTATAGCAAAACGATACGAGCGCGGCGAATTGTTCATCCGTTAAAGAAACCGTCACATGTTTTTCAACGGTATTTTCAAATTGTCTTAAATCTTGAGAAAGAACTTCTTCTGCTTGTTTTTCAGTAATGATCATGCCCTTGTGAACGAACGGTTTGCCAGCCGTGCTGGTATGACCATAGCCAATTGTCCACACCCCGATGGCATCTTTATGGGCATGTAAACGCAATCCTTCCCATTGTTTAATGAGTGCAAGCCCTGCTGCTGATATTTTTCTCATTTGCTTCTCCATAAAATAAAGCCTCACGGTAACGTGAGGCTGGTTGACAGATTAAAAATGAATTTTTTCACGCTTCAAAAACAGAAGAGATGTGAAACTTTTATGAAATCAAAAGGTTGGTTGTGACATCTTAGGGAATGGGGAATGGTTGGCCAAGTGGGGTAATGGTTGGTCAAGTGGAATAATGGTTGGGCTGGTGTTTTCCGTTAAGAGAGGTTGTAGATTTTAAGAGCTTGTCCTGGTGTTTTTGATGGAGCCTTCTTGGGGTACGGGCGGTTGTTTGGTTGATGCACGATAAGTGTGGTCTATTGCGGTTGTTTGGTCGTATGGCATTGATGTGGGGGTGTTTGAGATACGAAGTGGATACTCTCAGAAAAACAAGACATATGCTTTTACTGAAGACGAAAGCATTAAATATTTTATGTATCAAACGTTTTGCTTATCCAAAGAGTCTCATTGTTACACAGAGCTTTAGGCTAACAAGAGCTGTAGAATTTTGATACAATTTTAAGAGGGGCTGGTTTTTATAGGACAAAGGTGTTTTTTCTTTAAGAGGAAAGTTGTTTGCTATTTTTGTTTTATGAACGCAAAAGCTGGTTTGCTTAGAGAAATCTTAGCCGTAAAGCAGCCTCTCTTCGTTCTTTGATGAATAGGAATATGGAAAAAGCCTCAATTACATCGTTAAAGATTTGTATTCAGTGAGCCTTTTTTGGTGGGAAGAAACGGAAACAGTTTTTCCCTCTGTTTCTCTTAAGTTTTTTTCAAATCTCTCTCTCAGAGTTTCACCTTTTTTGTTGACTGTTTCATGTTCAGCATCGGGATTGGCTTTTAAATAGTGTTCTAGACGTCTTCTTCCTTGTGTGTGTTTATAAAAAGTGGTTGGAAGATAGGAATCTAACTTTTCAGCATATACAGATGAATTGGGTTCACATAATACACCCTTAACATTATCTTTGTGCAGTCTTGCTAATTTATCAGATTCAAGATGAAGCTTTTTGGCAAGGCTTAAGCTGAACATCCCGCATTCAGAAGAGCTTCGCTGAATATCCATTTCTGCCGTGGTAAAAGAATAAGGAGGCAGTTGAAGACATTGAAGGGTTTGATTTATTTTTATCCCTAGTTTGCAAGCCGTGATATTCTGAAATGTTGTAGGTTCAAGCATAATCAAAGAGATTTTGTCATCAACTTTTTGATAATCAAGGACTGCAAAGTGGATTTTGCTTCCCGAATTGACTATAAATCGGGCAGAATTTGCGCCGCTCTCAACGACTTCTTTTAGGGCGTGCGAAAACTCTTCTGCTGTAAGAGCCAATTTGAGATTCATTTCTGGATATTTGCTGTTTGCTTTTTCTACGAGAGCCGGCATCAATCTAATATCTGTGTTTTCATAATAAGCGTTAATCCAACGGCCGGTGACGAGATCATCTTCTAAGCCTGTAATAATATCTTTTAATTCGTCAGAACTCGGTGCAACATGTTCTTCTTCTGTTTGGATGGAACTTTGCATTAAACGTGCAATAAGGTCTTCTAAAGATTCATTTGCACTTGCTCCTTCTGGTGTTTGTGAGGAATGAGGGAGGGAAGAATCTTGTGGCTTCATAATCTTAGCCTCCATATTGATAATCGATAAATGATATTATTTCTTCAATTCTGGCTAAACAATGTTTGCAGGAAAGATTTTTAACTAAAAAAAACAAAGAGATGAAATCATCTTTATTTAAAAAAATTTGTTACGAAAGACAAAATCCCACGCTTTTCAGAGTCAAAGGTAAGGTATCTTTTTATCTTTTAAGAGATCACGTTGCTTACTGTTTGCATCTTTACCTCTTTCAAAGGGAAAAGAAGATTTGCTAACAGCAATTTATGCCTTACCGTAAAGCTACAGAGCTTCATTCTTTGTGGATGTGGAATATGGCTATGGCCAAAACGCTTATTACATCATTAGAGATTTGTATTCTGTGGCTCTTTTTCTGTGTTGTGAAACAGAAACAGTTTTTGTCTCTGTTGTCACCAGGCTTCTCTCAAACCTCTCGTTTAGGGTTTCGCCTTTTTTGTTTACTTTTTCATGTGCCGCGTCTGGATTGGCTTTTAGATATTCCCCAAGACGTCTTCTTCCTTGCACGTGTTTGTAAAAAGTGGTCGGAAGATATGGATCCAATTTTTCAGCAGGTAAAGGCGTGTCTGGTTCACATAAGACACCTTTAATATTATCTTTGTGCAGTCTTTCTAATTTAGCAGATTCGGTATGAAGCTTTTTAGCGAGCGCTAAACAAAACATTCCACATTCAGAGGAACTGCGTTGAATGTCCATTTCTGCCATGGCAAAAGAACAGTTGGGCAATTCATGCGCTTTAAGGGCCAATTGCGTCCTTAATGCGAGTACTGCTGGTTTCATATTGTTAAATGTTGTAGGTTCAAAAAATATCACCGATGTTTTGTCCTCTATGGTTTGATGATCAATGAGCGCAAAATGAATTCCCCTATCCTTTGTGTGAATGATAAATCTAGAAGATTGAACGCCGTTTTCGATGGCTTCTTTGAGTGCAAGGGCAAAGTCGTGAGATGACGCTGCCAATTGAAGACGCATGTCGGGATATTTACGATTTGCCTGATCTACCAAGGCTGGCATTAGCTTAAGGTCTGTACTTGCATAATCAGCTGTGAACCAACGACCCGTTGAGATATCATCCTCTAAACGGGCAACAATATCTTTTAATTCTTCACGATTGAATGGGATATTTTTGCCTTTTTCACTACTGGATTGTTCTAAATGTGCAGTAAGAGTGTCTAACGATGCATTTGCATGCGCCCTTTCAGGTGCACTTGCCTCTTCTGGTGTTTGTGAGGAATGAGGGAGGGAAGAATCTTGTGGCTTCATACTATTAGCCTCCATATTGATAATCGATAGGTGATATTATCTTCTTCAATTCTGGCTAAACAATGTTTGCAGGAAAGATTTTTAGCTAGAAAAAACAAAGAGATGAAATCATCTTTATTTAAATTACGAAAGATAAAACCCCACGCTTTTCAGAGTCAAAGGTAAGGTATCTTTTTATCTTTTAAGAGATCACGTCGCTTACTGTTTGCATCTTTACCTCTTTCAAAGGGAAAAGAAGATTTGCTAACAGCAATTTATGCCTTACCGTAAAGCTACAGAGCTTCATTCTTTGTGGATGTGGAATATGGCTATGGCCAAAACGCTTATTACATCATTAGAGATTTGTATTCTGTGGCTCTTTTTCTGTGTTGTGAAACAGAAACAGTTTTTGTCTCTGTTGTCACCAGGCTTCTCTCAAACCTCTCGTTTAGGGTTTCGCCTTTTTTGTTTACTTTTTCATGTGCCGCGTCTGGATTGGCTTTTAGATATTCCCCAAGACGTCTTCTGCCTTGCACGTGTTTGTATAAACGAGCTGGAAGATATGGATCTAATTTTTCAGCAGGTAAAGGCGTGTCTGGTTCACATAACACACCCTTAATATTATCTTTGTGTAGTCTTTCTAATTTTTGAGCTTCGAGATAAAGCTTTTTGGCAAGGCTTAAGCTGAACATCCCACATTCAGAGGAGCTTCGTTGAATATCCATTTCTACCATGGCAAAATGAATATTAGGCAATTGGTGATGTTCAATGGATTGTCGCGTCCTTAATGCAAGTAATGCGGGAAGCGTGTCACGCAGTAAGGTCGGTTCAAAAAAGATCAAAGATGTTTTATTATCAATGGTTTGATGATCGACAACCGCAAAATGAATTCCCCTATCTTGTGCGTTAACGATCAGCCTAGAAGATTTTATGCCCTTTTCGAGCGTTTCTTTGAGTGCAAGGGCAAAGCCGTCAGGGGGGCTTGTAAGTTTGAGATTCATCTCTGGATATTTACGATTTGCTTGATCGACCAAGGCTGGCA
Organism: Bartonella sp. AA86SXKL; assembly: GCF_042196885.1. Taxonomy (NCBI): domain Bacteria; kingdom Pseudomonadati; phylum Pseudomonadota; class Alphaproteobacteria; order Hyphomicrobiales; family Bartonellaceae; genus Bartonella; species Bartonella sp. AA86SXKL. The sequence continues at coordinate 49,143 of NZ_JBHIRE010000003.1, forward strand.
TCATGTAAAGATCTAAAATATCATAATAATTTTTGATCCAACTGCCATCGGCATTATGCTGTTCTAAACCAGCAACAATATCTTTTAACTCGGCACGGTTGAAAGGGGTGTTTTTTATTTTTTCAATGTTAAGCCGTTCTAAATGTGCAGTAAGAGTGTCTAATGATGCATTTGCATGCGCTCCTTCAGGTGCGCTTGCTCCTTCTGGTGTTTGTGAGGAATGAGGTGGGGGAGAATCTTGTGGCTTCATAATCTTAGCCTCTATGTTGATGATCGATAGGTGGTATTATCTTCTTCAATTTTGGCTAAACAATGTTTTGAAAAACAAGCCTTTGCATCTTGAAAGGTGAGGCGATGAGAGCATAATGATGCCGTTTTCATATTTTTATGCGTGTATTGCTCATCATTGCTGTGATGTATTATATTGGTATTTTATGGGGGGATTATTAGGGCGTTCTATTGGGAGCCCGTGAATACGGCTTGTTTTGAAAATCTCAAAATTATAGAGTTGTTGGTGATGCAAAAGAAAACAGTCAGAAAAAGACGAAAGATACCTTCAAACCGTAAAGTTTTAAACATTGTCGCAAGACACACTGTTTTATAACAGTCTATAATAACTTATAATAGCCTATAATAATGCGAAAATTTTATGATGAAATCTGGACACAGAAAACCCCTTACCGCACCCGTCATTAAATACGATTTTTCAGATTCTGTCAACCGCAAAACGATTATTTTTCCTCCTTTATCGCGGGAAAAATCTACAGAAAAAAGCTCATTCATTGGCTATGCAGCAAAATATCTTGTTTTAATGGAAAAGTTTTTGATGTGGCAAAAAACATTTTCTCCTTTGAGAAAGGAGGGGACAAGATGAAGGGAGAATTGTGGTTTTGAAATCCGTGGTATTTTATTGATGGAATTGGGAAGGCGGTGGTTGGAAGGTATTGCGGGGGCAAAGCTTTAGGTATTGCGCAGGGGGTGTTCCGAGGGGGATGACGAGGTGGGGGGCTCGTGGGTGCTTAGAGGGTGATGGCCCTTCGAGTGGCTGTTGGGGTCTCTAAAGATTTCTGTATAAAGATTTATTGAGTAAATGCTTTTTCTCCTTTGAGAAAGGAGGGGACAAGATGAAGGGAGAATTGTGGTTTTGAAATCCGTGGTATTTTATTGATGAAATTGGGAAGGCGGTGGCTGGATGGTGTTTGCGGGGCAAAGCTTTAGGTGTTGGCGATTTGTGCGGGTGAATTGGGGCTATGCTGGCTGTCGTATTAGTGGTGATGTGATGGGGGGGAGGGTTATCGGTGCAGTTGTTGATGAGGGAGGAGATTGTTGGTAGGGGCTTTTTCTTTCGTTTAAGGGATGATGCTTTTAATTGTGTCAAAAATCAACGGGTTGTTTTAATGATAAGCTATTTATTTATAGTGGATATTTTATCGTTATTTATCTTGAATGAGAAACCCAGATTATGCTGAAATAAAAGCCATAGCTCTTGTCCGTCATAAGATCAGAAGAGCCATATAGAATTGTACAAGAAAAGACGTAAAATGACGATAATGAATTGTCTGAAGAGCTAAGGATGTCGCGATATTGGGTGAAGTGTATGATGAGGGTGGTTTGTTACAATGGGGGTAGAGGGAAGAATGTTGCTGTTTTAAAGAGGGGGCAATATTTATCCTGTCCATGCCGTGAATATGCTGTGAAATATTGTCCTTTGAGGCATGGATTAAGTGAGGTATGGGTAGATATAAGGTTAAGTCTCTTTGACAGTTGAAGTATTTTTTTAAAGGGCGTGGTGGATATTTTTAAGCTTGTTTGTTGTGCGCTTTAAGCTTGTTAACCCATGAAATTTTATGAAAGGGCATGCTCAGTGGATCTCAAGTGTCACTTGCCAAAGGGGGACTTTATAAAGGCGCTGGTTATAAAGAGGCATGTTATAAAAGGAGGGGGAGAATCTTTATCCTGTGAGGAGGAGGAAATGATGGGTGTTTTAGCCAAGGCTCTTTTGGGTAGAACTGTCAAAATGTTTATAAAGGGCATCAAGAATAATACGCAACGAACCAACAAGATTAGGCAGCGGTTGATCTTCTATAACAAGATAGTGTAATGCCGCATGAAAGTTGTGTTGACGATGTAGATATTGTGCTTCTTTAATCGCTTCTTGCATAGCTTCATAGTGTTCGGTTGCTCTTTGGACCCATTGCTTTTTTGCTTTCTCATCTGATGCGCTGTGCGTAAAACCATCATAATAACCGTTTGGTAAACCTTTTGCACATAAATAGTCGTTTCTAATTTGCAAGTATTGTTGCGCCGTGTCATATTGCTCTTTACTGATGCCTGATGAAGCCTCTTTATAGCCAAGCAAACAAAGACGCCCAATATAGGTTCCGACAAGCGGATTTTTTGCTTCTTCGAAGCTTAAACCAAAGTGTTTTGCACGCATTTCAATCGCAGATTGAAGCGCAGATTCGCTGGAATTTTGGGCACGTGAAATACAGCTATTGGGCTCTCGCTTTCCTGTTATTTTCGATCTACTGCGTTTTTTACGTATTTTCATGAACTTAACCATTTGAATGAAAAAGAAACTGTCTGTTGATGGGGGACAGTGATGTAAAAAGCACTTGGCGCAAATATTGGGGGGAGCAAATACTTAAGAGGGGGAAAATACTTAAAAAGAGGAAAATACTGGGGGAGTGAGCAAATACTGGGAAATATCAGCCGTTGCAGATCAAAAAACAAACGATACTAAAGGCGTTTTAAATGCAAAGAAAAGCAACGGTGTGGGGCGAAAAAATCATCTTTAAGGTGGTTTCTTACCTTTTTTATCTTATCCCTATCAGTCTTATCTTCCGCCCCTGTCATGCTTATTTTTTTATTGCTAGCGGATTATTTGCTTTTTAAATATTTCTTAACTGTTCTTGAGAGATTGAAGGAAAATTTTTGTCAAATGTGAATGAAAAAATAACAATGGATTTCAAGGGCATGTCATCGTCTTTCTAATAGGAAGTTTTTTCTAATGGGATTATTTGTCTCTTTTTTCACGAGCGCTTTGTGGAAATTTTTCAATTCCACTTTTGAAAGGTCATTGTTTTCTTAAGTTGGAAGCTTTTTATTTGGGTTCTCTTATTTTTTTGTTGTTGGGCGCTTTCCCAAGATATTTGATATACATCACGCTGTTAAGCATACTTTTATCCTTTATAGGAGATATATTGTCTTCTGTTGAGTGGCAGAGAGCGGCAAAAAGCAAACCTCTACATTCTATTATAATAGCATAAGATGCCCTATATTTTCAAATAAAATATCGTTTATCGGCTTAAAATAAACTGTGAATGATCTCGCTATTTTGTTTGGTGTATCCTTTATAGCGTATAAAAATCTCCGTTTTAATGGATCTCATCATAAGACGAGGGGATGTCGTTTAAAGGACGGAATGCATTATCGAAAGAAGCTGTTTTTATAAGTGGAAAATGCCTTTATAAAAAGATGCTTTTATAGGAGATGCCTTGATGAATGTAGGGGCTGTGAGATATTTCATCTTTAATGAAGAATTTTTAAAATGAAGCCTTTTTGATTAAGAAGCTTTCAAATGAGGATTAAGGTTGTTTGTCGCACGTTTTTCATACTGGATAATCGATTGCTTGTTTGACTTTGTTTTGTGTTGCTTTTTAAAGAGCCATGTCTTAGGGCTCTCTTTTGCCCATTTTTCAAGGGTGCTCATGAAGGGTATAACGATAAAGTCCCCAATGAAATCCATATAAAGTTTGAATAATATAAAATCTATTGCACACTTCCATTTTTACGCTTGTGAAGAAGAAAGTCCGTAGCATCACACATTTTGCCAGTCCTCTTGATCAAGACGTTTTACTCTATAGAGAAAGGGCAACAATGCTTTTAAAGACCTTGGGGTGGAGGGGGAAAATTGAAAGAGAAGAGGGACATCTATTTATTTACGAGACCGTGAAGGACAGTTTCTCTCTCTGGATGAAAAAGATTTTGTGCAATTTAATTATGGAATTGTGAGAGGCGCTGGTATTCATGCGGCGGCGTGCCAAATAATTAATCCTTATCATTTTAGGGCTTTGCCAGATTGACAACGAGGCTTTAAGGCAAAGGGATTGGAAATTTTTGAGGAAAAGGTAAGCCGTCCAGTGATTACGTTGTGCACTCGAGAAAGCTTGAGAAGAGCCAATGACTAAGGTTGATTTGGGACTGAGGTTGATCTTGGCCGCGTGCTTGGCTTTCAATAGAACACCCTTCCTTGGGAAAAGGGGTGTTTTGGCTTGTAAGCGCGCATGTATAAGCGCGTATAGGGCAATGAATAAAATATTTAGAAGGGAGATTATAGTGCTTGCATTACTCTGAGAAGGGTGCTAAGCGAATTTACCGCGCTGGTGGCGTGCTATCAAATATTGAAGAGTGGGAATTTTAGAAGTGGGGGAGTATCCGTATGATCGAAGATAAATCACAACACCAATCTGCCCATAAGGGAGATAAGGCTTTTGTATCGCAGCCAGTGTTGGATCAATCAGAAGCTTTCAAAAAATGGATGATGCTTTCAACAGGCGATTATATCATCATTTGTTGTTTGGCTATCCTCTTGTTTGTGCTTTTTTCCGCGTCTGCCTATATGAATCCTTTGGAGTTTTTTCACATTATGTCCAAAGAACAGCTCCAAGCACTGGGAAAAATGAAACAAGAAGATTTTCAAGAAATGAGTCAGAGTTTTATACAGATTCCTGCGATCGAATTTCTTCGTAACTTCGGGTGGAATGGTGTTTGGGCTTTTTTATGTCTCTTACCGCAAATAATTTTTGGCGTCCTTTTCGTGTTGTTTCCGCTCTTTTCTATTTTTAACGCCATTTCTAAACGGGATGCGAAGGAAATGATGAAGCTGTGGGAAACATTGCCAGAGCAGCAACAGCTAGACAACCAATCTCTCAACAAAATATGATAGGGGGGAAAAGTGATCACTTCTATAATGCCTCTTTTAATAACTACATTATTGATCTCCTTAGGGATAGTTATCGTTATTTATTCTGCGTGGAGCATGATACTCTTTTCTACCGTGAAGATCATCTTGTCCATTTATTATTCTTTGATAAAACGGGCAGTACTGTTATGTAAGATGCGAAGGAAATTAAAAAAGGGTACAGCGCAGAATTTGAGGCATAATCAGGCAGAGGGTAGAGGACAGAATACAGTTCTTGCAACACAGTTCAGTGCCTTTTCTTTTCAAGAATCTTTGCTTCTCTCAAAAAAGGACTATAAAATAATCTCTTGGATGGCTTTCATTGCAGTTGCGCTTTTTATATGGGCTACGCTTTTTTTGTCCTTTATTGCACGATATGCGACTGTTTCACACAATGATCCGTTGTTTTTTTTGTTATTGATTATTGCGCTGCCGTTTTTGTTTATTTTGGTCTGTAGTGCTATCACTTTGCCTGTTATTTTAATTCTCCATAGTTTCCTTCATTATGGCGTGAAAAAAACAGCAAAGAGATTAGAAACATTTGTTTGAGAAGAGAATGAAAATGATAATTTCACATCAATGTGATAGGGGAAAAAAGTGAGCATTATAATACTACAACATTTGGCTTTTTTAGGGTTCATTATCATTGCCATTTTAATGTTTATGGTTATGATCAGGCTTCCTTACCTGTTGATCAAGCATATGAAGTTGTCTTTTAAACTCGCTCAAGACGTGAAAAAGAGTACGACGCAACAAAAGCAAGCCATACAACAGTTGCGCAACGATCTGGGAGAAATGAAAAGACACAATCTCGCGCATAAGACACTTGATGCGAAAATACGCTTTCTTAACTTTAAAGAATCTCTGCCTCTTTATTCAAAAGAATGTAAAATAATTCTTTTTATTTTTATCCTCTTTACCGTTTTGCAATTTGCTTTCTCTATCGTACATTTGGTATGGTGGAAGGATAGTATGGTCAGTTTTATAGTACCGCGGTTTTCAATAGGTCGCATTATTTATGGCCTTCTATGGTTAGGGGTTCTTCTCTTTTTTCCGATCATTGGGATCATGTGCATAAAATTAACGAGAAAATTGAACAAAATACTTCCACAATTGGAAGAAGCGATACAACAACGCGATCAGGCAATGCGTATGCAGAATGTGGAAGGGGGACAAAATGACGAGTAGTCTTATAACATTAATAGCCATTTCTTTCCTGTGTTTTACGCTCTTAAATGTTTTAATATGGGCGCCAATCGTTGTCATTTATTACCTGTTTATCAAGCGTGCGCGGCTTTATTGTCGCGTGAAAAAGGAACTGAAATGCGTGCTGAATGAACGCGATATCGCCTTAAAACAGAACTCCCCAAAATAAAAGCAGCAGAATGTTTGATAAAAAGCAGCTTTCTCTTGTTTGGCAAGACTATAAAAAAATATTCTATCTTTCTACGGTCATGGCGACTGCTCCAATAGTTATAACTGTTGTCGTTAAGATATGGAGAGGGCAGGACTTTGTTTCTCTTGTCGTATTCGAGCCACTGGCATGGCTGCTTGCCTGTACTTTTTTATTCTTACCGATTGTTTTTATTATGCGTTTTATCGTGACCCGTCAGTTGAACAAAATGATACGGCAATTAGAAGAAGAGGTTGAGCAGAAAGGAGCTCCCGTCATATTATACGATGTGAGCGAGGGGAAAAAGTGAAGAGAGGCTTTTGTTGAGCCTTGCTTTTGACTTGTTCATTAAGGAGCATGGGGGACACTTCTCGTTTTATGCCTTTTTATATTTGTGTCGTGTTTTGAAAAGAATTGAGGCTCTTGCTTGAGTAGGATTCTTGCTTGAGTGCTGAGGGGAAAGTGAAGAGAGGCTGCTCTTGGGTTTCACTTGCTGTTTCTGTTCTCTTAAAGAGAGAAAATCTTGTAACTTATTTTCTTTTTATCAAGCATAAAAATGTGTCTTACCAAGCGATATTGAGAGCGAAAAATCTATACTTAAAGCAAAAGATATTCTGGTGTTTGGGGAAGAAAAGCCCATTTTTTGCAGGTGGAGAGGCAAGACGCATAGAGAAGGTGAGCCAAAAGCACACGTTTTGCTCCATAGAAAGTGTAACAGTGCTTTTAAAGAGCTTGGGGTGGAGGGAGAAAATTGAAAGAAAAGAGGGACATCTATTTATTTACGAGACCGTGAAGGACAGTTTCTCTCTCTGGATGAAAAAGGTTTTGTGCAATTTGGTTATGGAATTGTGAGAGGCGCTGGTATTCATGCGGCGGCTTGCCAAATGATTAATCCTTATCATTTTAGGGCTTTATCATTTTGGGGGGGGCCAGATTGACAACGAGGCATTGAGGCAAAGGGGTAGATTTTAAGGCAAAGGGATTGAAATTTCTTGAGGAAGAGGTAAGCGTAAGGCATTTATGCTGTGTACTTGAGGAAGTTTTTGATGAGGGCAATGAATGAGGTTGATCTGGGACTGAGGTTGATCTTGTCTGCGTGCTTGGCTTTCAATAGAACACCCTTCCTTGGGAAAAGGAAATTGTGCTATCTCTCAAGTGGCTTCTTCTTTACTTGCACACCCTTGGGGCTTTGGTATTGAGGGCTGATGTTAACATTTGGCAGCTTTCTCATAAAAACTTTATGGAAGATGAAAGTTTGGGCTTTGAAAAAAAATATCGAAAAAATCTATTTGGGCCGGTTTTGCTAGATGATTCAAATCGTCATAAAGACAAAGCAACTTCGTTACGATTTTCTTGCACTCGTTTGCTTCTTCTTTGGAAAGCAGCTTATCTTCCTGAAAATAAAAAGAGCACTTAGAATTTTAGAACCATAGACCCAAATTTGTGCAATAGAAGAAGATATTTTTATGAAAATTTGATCGAGGAGAAAAGAGAAGCCTTAAGACAATAGGGGGTACACTGTGAGTGATGAAAACATGATGTTTGAAGGTGATGGAAAAAAATGCACCGCTGATATTGTCTTTATAAAAGATGAGGGATACAAGCGCTTGATATTGATTGAACCCTCATTCATTGTGAGGACGAAAGCTTCGGTTCATGAAAATGGCTTAGAAATTGAGACAAATGAGGGGTAAAAAATGAGGGGCAATGGAAAAAATGCACCATTGGATGAAGAATTACGGTCTTTTGCGCTTGAAGAAGCGTTTCTGACACGCAAAAATTATAAAGTCATCTTTTGTATTGCTTTCATTGTGGCAGCTTTAAGAACGGCTCTTCGCTTCGTACCCATGTTGCTTGGGTGGAAGTTGGCGGAGTGGGAAGGGGATGTCGTGGCAGCTCTCTCGTTAATCATGTGGCTTATATCATGGTTTATTTTTTTGTTCATCCCTGTTGCCTTTGTGGTTCGTATCATTTTCACGGTTCTGTTGAAAGAAAAGGTCGATATGTTGGAGCAAGCAATCTGGAAGCGGAGAAAAACCGCTTCTCAACAAAACAGCGCATGAAGGGGCGGAGAAAATGATAGATATTAAAATGATGGATATTATTGTTGTACTCTCGTGGGGTGTGGGCTTGACGCTTTTCACGCTGCTTTCTGCCGTGGTCGTGATGTTTATTTGGGCATTGTATTACTCTACTTTCAAGCGGGTGAGACTGTATTGCCAAGTGACAAAAGAATTAAGCCGCGTGCTTGAACAACCTGTCGCTTTTGAGCCGTCTAGTGGAGCAACGCCGATGATTAAGCTGTTATCTGAGGAAAAAGAGTTTTCTCTTTCTGATGAGGAAATCTTAACGATGGAAAGTGCAACGGCGCTTTTAAAGAGTTTGGGGTGGAAGGTGGAAATTGAGGGAAAAGGAGATCATTTGGCCACCTATTATTTACCAGATCGTGAAGTGCAGTTTCTTTATAATGCTGAGAAGGGGTATCCGCGATTTGATTGTGCAATTGCGGTGGTTTCTGGTATCCATGCGGCGGCTTGCCAAACAATAGACCCTTATAATTCTGGAGGTTTGATTGCTCTTGAATTGAGTTTTGATGTGAAGGGGTTGGAAATTTTTGAAGAAAAGGTAAGCGTTGGATGTTTACGTCGTGCACTCGAGAAAACTTTAGAAAAGGCAATGACTGAGGTTGATCTTGGCAAGATGCTTCACTCTCAATATAGAATCTTGCCTTGGGAAAACAAAACGGTGGTCCCTCGGTTGGCTTCTTATTCCCTGCGTTATCTTGCAGCTCTGGCTTTGATGGGCGATGTTGAAAATTTACACTCTTATCACAAAAGCTTTATGGAAGGTGAGAAGCTGGGCTTTGAAACAAGCATCGAAGAAGAGCATCTGGAACGCGCAATGGTGATTGCTCAGGCGGTAGAAAAGACAAAGCAACCCAGTTACGATTTGCTTCAACAGGCGGCAAAGGATTTTTCCATGGAGGTGGAAAGCTATGAATGTTTTAGAGCTACAGATCCCAATTTGTGCAATAGAAGAAGAGATTCTTATGAAAATTTGATCGAGGAAAAAAGACAAGAATTAAGGCAACAGGGATATTTTGTTTACGAAAAGGACGCAATTTGTGAGGTTGATGGAAAAAACTATCGTCCTCATATTCTTTACATAAAGGATGGGGAGTTAGAATATATGGATGTAGAAATTAGGATTGATGAAAAAATTTATTGAGAAAAATAAAGAGTTTAGATAAGTTAAAAAGAGCTTAAACCTAAAAATAATGCGTAAAAAGCGCGAAGCGTAAAAGCAGAGGGGAACAATGCAGGAGAAAAAAGCAACATTTGAAGAGTCTTTCTTTTCATTTAGAAAATTTATGGTGTCTTCAGTGGAAAGGCGCAAAGGGGTGGGACGGTGTAAAATAATAGGGCACCGCTTTTTCATCATGTTTTGTACATGCCTTATCATGATGGCTTTAGAAGTTCCTGCGGGTGCAAAGTCTCTGGTACAGCCGTTGCAATGGACAAGATGGGAAGGAATTGGTTCTCTTATTTTTCTCTTACCAGTGTTGATATGGTTTTGTCTTCTCACACCCCTTCCTATTTTGTGGGGCATTTGTCGTTTTAAAGAGCGTAAATTGGAAAAAATAAAGAAAAAACTAAAAGAAAAAATAAAGCAGCAAGAGATTAATCAATGAGGTTATACGCATGAGGAGTGAGGCCGCGGTTTTTGTTTTGTTTCTGCCGATTGGATGTTTTCTTCTAAATGCAGTTACAGTTTTTGCCATTTTTGTGAATATGATTATTGTGGCGCCTTATTATTCTTTAATAAAGCGTTTGAGGCTCTATTACAGAGTGAAAAAACAAAGACGTTTGATGAAAGAACATCCACAGCGTTTTTGTTTCTTTGAAAAAAGCGGAAAAGGGAAAGAGAGAGTGCCGCAAAACTTAGCACTAGAAACAAAGATAAGTTCCTATTCGTTAAAAAAATGGCTCGCTTTTTCACGCAAAGATTATATCCTCCACGCATGCCTCTCTTTCATCATTATATTTTTCAAAGCTTATGTCTATGTGATTTTCTTTAAAGGGATAGATGAGATAGATGAGAGCAGATTTGAATATTTTGCCATTCTCTTGCTTTTCTGGTTTTTTTTATCGGTATGTATTTTTGCAACGATCCCTGTTGTTGTGATCCTTCGTGAAATTTTAACTCATCGATTGAAAAAGAAGATTCAGCAATTGGAAGAAGTGACTGAAGCAACCCAATCAATCAATTTATAAAGAGAAGGGAATAAAATGCATTACGCAATGGCGGCAGCTTACACGCTGATTTTGATCATTCTGCTGGGGGGTATTTTTGATTTTTTCTTAACAATACCCATTGTGGCACTGTATATTTCTTTTATCAAGCGTTTGATCTCGTATTACAAGGTTACCAAACAATTAAATGCAGCGCTGAAAAAGCGCATGTAGTGCTCGTGTCATGGGGGGCATAAGTTTTAGATCATGCCATTGCTTCATGACGTGGGAGGAGGGCATCGATTGTTTTTCTCATTTTACGCTGATCTCTGGGGGAAAAGGGTTGATGGCAATGAATAGGCTGGTGATAGGTTTGTAATAGGCTGGTGATAGGCTTTAATGGGGCTGTTTATCGGAAGTTTTGTTGTTTTCTGTGAATTTGCAAAATCGTAAAAACGTGAAACTGTAATAGGGCGTGTGGTTGGTCAAGAGCCGTGACGGTTGTGGGGCGGTTGGGGAGAAGAGGTGCCAATGGAGGATGGTTGGATTGTGCAATGCGTCAAAATTGGAATGGGGGAATGGAGGGCGTTGGGGGAAAAGGGCTGTTGGCAATGAATAGGCTGATGATAGGCTTTAATGAGGCTGTTTATCGGAAGTGTTGTTATTTTCTGTGAATTTGCAAAATCGTAAAAACGTGTAACTGTAAAATGGTGTGTGTGGTTGGTCAAGGGCTGTGATGGTTGTGGGGCGGTTGGGGAGAAGAGGTGCCAATGGAGGATGGTTGGATTGTGCAATGCGTCAAAATTGGAATGGGGGAATGGAGGGCGTTGGGGGAAAAGGGCTGTTGGCAATGAATAGGCTGGTGATAGGTTTGTAATAGGCTGGTGATAGGCTTTAATGGGGCTGTTGATCGGAAGTTTTGTTATTTTCTGTGAATTTGCAAAATCGTAAAAACGTGAAACTGTAATAGGGCGTGTGGTTGGTCAAGAGCCGTGACGGTTGTGGGGCGGTTGGGGAGAAGAGGTGCCAATGGAGGATGGTTGGATTGTGCAATGCGTCAAAATTGGAATGGGGGAATGGAGGGCGTTGGGGGAAAAGCGTTGATGGCAATGAATAGGCTGATGATAGGCTTTAATGGGGCTGTTTATCGGCAGTTTGCTTGTTTTCTGTGAATTTGCAAAATCGTAAAAACGTGAAACTGTAATAGGGTGTGTGTGATTGGTCAAGGGCTGTGATGGTTGTGGGGCGGATATGGGGAGAAGAGGTGCCAATGGAGGCGTGAAGGTTGGATTGTGCAATGCGTCAAAATTGGAATGTGGGGGAATGGAGGGCGTTGGGGGAAAAGCGTTGGCAATGAATAGGCTTGTAATAGGCTTTAATGGGGCTGTTTATCGGCAGTTTGCTTGTTTTCTGTGAATTTGCAAAATCGTAAAAACGTGAAACTGTAATAGGGTATGTGGTTGCTTAAGGGCTGTGATGGTTGTGGGGAGGGGATAAGCCCGTGTGAGGAGGAAAAAAGTTTGGTTCTGAAGCTGTTGATATAAGGATGCTGTTTAGAGGCGTAAAGGAGGGGAACTGTTCGTTCTCAAAGCCTATGATGTAAGAGAGTATGAGTTATTTAAGAGGGCGTTCGGGTATGGATAGAGATTGAGGGGGCTCGGCTTCTTTGCATGGCAAGAGGTATTGATCATAAGTTTTGTTTATTCATATGGTTTTTTATGGCATCCAGTACCTGTTGGCTTATCTCCTGATGTGTTAGCCATCGTAAACCTTTTGACGTTGTTTTTTGTCCTAATTGAATGGGGATAAAATCAACCTTGTTTTTGCGCGCGCACTCGAGGATCATTTGATCATGCGTGTTGGAACCAAAAATATGAAGAATACATGGCGGTTTAGGCAAAAGAGCCAACTGCTCAATTAATGCGCAAGAAAATGCATAGGCGGGCGAATGAATCCATAATATGCAATATTTTAGATCATGCCATTGCTTCACAGCTTCTAAAAATTGCGCCTTTGATGCCGCACAATCATAATCCAATGGCACACACATATGCTGTTTTTGCAATGCCTCAAGCTGGACTTTATGGGAAAGAAAGCGTGCAGCAATAATCACTTCTTGCGGCTCTAGTGATTGATACAAAGGGGCAAGCATCCCTGTGCCCCCTACCACTAAATAACGATAGTGCGCATCCTTTTTTTTCATGCCCCCTCCCTTATTACTTTAAATCCCACCTCGTTGCTTTAAAAATGTGTACATTTCATCAGCAAGTCTTTCACAACGGGTTTGTACCTCTTCACTTATAACTTTCCAAGTACGACCTTCATCATCTGAGGAAAAATCTTCGTTGGAAGAGGCGATTTGACATTGGAGTGCATAGCCATAAAGCGTGCGCACCAACGGCAATAAATGTTCACACGGTTGTGCGCATTTTTTGGCGGTACTTCCATGAGAGATAAGCCCAACAGGTTTATTTAAAAAGGCATTATAGCTCAAATTATCAAGAGCATTTTTTAAAACACCCGAATAAGACCCTTGATAAACGGGGCTTGCTAGAATAACGCCATCAGCCGCGGCAATGGTTTTGACAAACTTACGAACCGCAGCACTTGGATTAGCCTCAACCTGCTGATGATAATCTGGATCTGTCATCGGCAAGGGCTGTTCACGCAAATCAACCCAATGAAGTGATGCACCCCGCTTTATGAGGCAATCGGCTAAATAATTGGCTAAAGTTCTTGTTAAGGAAGGTTGACGCACAGACCCCAAAATAATTGCTATATTCAACAGGATTCTCCTTTATCTTTTCCCCACAAGCCTATAACGCAAGGCTTATAAAGAATTGTGAGTAAAATGGCGCGTATCATTATGCTGTCCATAAAGAGCAATTGTGATGATATCGCATCATCATAGAATCAGTCCATGCTAACAAGATTGTTGACAAAACAACACCTCAAACTTGTAAGAGAATGTTAGTGCTTTCATTAATATTAAAATGCTTGATCTCAAGAATCGCGGCTGTCTCGTGTCTTAGAAGCGCTTTTATGAATATATTCTGAGCTATTGGCTTGCAAGAACTCTAATGAAAAATGGAATGTATCGTCATATTTTGATTTATAATGATCATTGAGCCTTTTTAATTGAAATAAGAAAGTTGTAAGATTTTCTCATTTCAAATGTTCTTATTGCGCGATCATTTGCAAATCAATGGAAGTTCCTTTTTTATGTCTTAAGTGGGCGGAAAACAATTGAGAAAAGAATAAAAATGCTTCTGTCTTTTCAAGGGATAAAGACTATCGTAGAAGCTAGATATGCCTGTTTTTGGGGCAGGGGTGGGTTTGTTGTAGGAGCCTTAGGCTAATGGGGGTTGTCCGTGTTGAGGAACGAGTTATGGCGTGGCTTGTCGCAAGGGGAGGGTAAGGCTATTGTAGAGGCCACAGGGGGCGTATATGAATGGTGCCGGATTACATTTTTTATTGAAATAATGGTGGTGATAGAGTTTATAGTAAGGGGATATATTCATGGGGGCACTATTGTTATCCCCTTCATGGGGGCTGTTCATGAAATGGGGGTGATGCGTGTTGGTTTGCAAGTGTTGAGAGATGTTTCTTTAAAACAAGCACGTGAATTGGCAAAAGTATTGGCAACATAAATATGCGATACGAGTGTTCTCTGGGGTGTTCTGTTTGACGATAATGGATGCAATTGTTCTTGAGAGGTTATTCGTGTCTTTATAAAGTCAGGGACAAACAGTTGCATAAAAGGGAAGAGCAAATGAAGGGGGAAAATTCCACATTTTATAACAAACGGTGCTCTCTTGTTTTTGGAAAATCATTTCGTTCTTATAAAGATCATATTATTATTTGTCTTATTTCTATCCTTATTGGGATAGGTTATAAAGCTCTTTTGATCCCATTAGAATCCAAGTGGACGTTGAGTGTATCACAGGATAGCACTCTTTTGGCGCTTTTTGTGCTGCGTGAAGTCATCATGGTGTGTGTTGTTGCCTTGATACCTGTTTTATTGGTGCTTTATCTCATCTTAACGTATTTGTTGAAAAAAAAGATTCAGCAGTTGGATGAGGCTATCCAGCAACGGGGGCACACAACCGATCAACAAAATAATTCGGTAAAAAACAATAGAGAAACAATAAGCAGTTTTTTTATCGTATACTTTTGGTTGATATTTCTGCTAAACGTCTTTTTTCCTGCGGGTGTTGTCATGCTCATTTTAGAATTTTATTATTTTGTTTTCAAGCGCGTGAGAACGTATTGTAGAGTGAAACGGGAATTAAAACGCATAAGAAAAGAGAGTGACAAGGCGCTTGTGTAGCTATCGTGAGGGGTAAGAGGTAATATTTGGAAGCTCGTGACACAAGAAGAGGGGATGAATGGTTGGAAAATCGTCAGGCAAAGAGGATAAAGAAGCCTATCAGGTTTGTAATGAGGAGGATGCTCTTAATCATTTGGAAAAGCAACAGCGCTTTTAGAAAGTTGGGGTTTTTTGTTGAAAACAAGGGAAGCGCCATGCATCGCACTTTTCGTGGTTCTTAAAAAAGCGGGCATGAGATAAAGAAATGCATTTTTCATAAAAAAAGGAAGAGCAATGAAGGGGAAAAATTCAGCATTTTATAATGGACTGCGCCATTTTTTCGAGAAAGATTATTTTTCTGTGCAAGAGCATGTTGTCATTTGTTTTCTCTCACTCATTATTGAGCTATGGAACAGGATTTTCTTTCTCTCATCTTTGGGTAGCCAAGAGAACTTGACAGGGTGGCAGGATACACCTCTTTTTCTCTCTCTGTATGCGTTTTGGAAAGTTATTACAGTGTGTGTTTGGGTCTTGTTCCCAGTTATGTTTATACTCTGCTTCATATTGCGGCGTTTGTTGGTAAAAAATATTCGGAAATTGAAAGGAATAGATCAGCAACGGGGTAAAATAACCGATCAAAAGGATCGATATAAAGAAAGTGTGAAGTGGAAAATGGACGATATTCTTGTTACAATATTCAGTTTCGTGCTTGTGTTCGTGACAGTGTGGTTTGCTGCTATTCCCGTGGGGATTTTACAACTTTATTATGGTGTCTTTAAGCAGGTGAGAAAGTATCGTAGAATGAGACGGCTACTAAAACGCGTAAGATAAAGAGAGTGACAAGGCGCTTTTGTAGCTATCGTGAGGGGTAAGAGGCAATGTTTAGAAGCTCTCGTGACACAAGAAGAGGGGATGGTTGGAAAATTATCAGGCAAAGAGGAGAGCCTATTTTCGTTTGTAATGAGGAGGATGCTCTTAATCATTGAGAAGAGTAACCGCGCTTTTAGAAAGTTGGGGGGTTTTGTTGAAAACAAGGGAAGCGCCATGCATCGCACTTTTCGTGGTTCTTAAAAGAGCGGGCATGAGATAAAAAAATGCGTTTTTCATAAAAAAAGGAAGAGCAATGAAGGGGAAAAAGTCAGCATTTTATAATGAACTACGCTATTTTTCTGGGAAAGATTATTTTTCTGTGCGAGAGTGTGTTGTCATTTGGTTCCTCTCGCTCATTATTGAGTTGTGCAACAGGATTTTCTTTCTCTCATCTTTGGGTAGCCAAGAGAACTTGACAGGGTGGCAGGATACACCTCTTTTTCTCTCTCTGTATGCGTTTTGGAAAGTTATTACAGTGTGTGTTTGGGTCTTGTTTCCAGTTCTGTACATACTCTTCATAACATTGTGGCTTTTGTTGAGAAAAATACTCAAAAATTGAAAGAAATAAACCTGCAACGGGGTAAAATAACCGATCAAAAGGATTGGTATAAAAAAGGCGATAGAGAAAAATGGAGTGATATTCTTGTTACAATATTCGGTCTCGTGCTTCTGTTCGTGACACTGTGGGTTGCTTGTATTCCTATGATGATTTTACAACTTTATTATGGTGTCTTTAAGCAGGTGAGAACGTATCGCTGTTTAAGAAAAGAACTGAAAAACGTCTTGCAAGAACAGGATACAGCGCTTGAGAAGTCATGAGAGGGAAAAAATAATGAAGAAATTATGAGAGATTCAGCCTTTATAGGGATTGCTCTCTATACCATTTTGCCTTTGATATGTTTTGGTGTTTTTTATGGGGTGTCCGTAAAACATTGCTTTAAAGGAGCAGTGTTGGGTGGCATTGAGTGGAAGAAAAGCCGATTATGGATCAGTGTTGATTAAAGGGAATAAGAGCCCGTGGGGTTTAGAGCCTAGAGTGAGCGCTTGGGACTTACTTTATCGTTTGAGGCGTGAGGAAGGAACGGTTTTGCTCGTAGGGGCGCGCGGTATATGGGTTGTTTTCGTATTTTTATGAGCCTTGTTCATTCAAGCTTTGAAATGAATCCTATTGAAGTGGGGATGCAGGGTCATTTTCTTGAAAATAGGAGAATTTTTAGGAAGAAAAAGCTGAATTGTGACTATTGTTTATAGATTGGTACGGTTTGAAAATCTTCACTATTTGAGATGTGAGGAAGGTAAGAGGGTAGCAAGGTAGCAGGAATATTATTATTTTTATTATGACGCAATCCATAATGGTCTGTGTACTTTTCTTGATTTCGGTGATATTTGGGTTTTGCATCATCATAATGCGTAAATTGGAAAAAAAGATCCAGAAACGAGAAGAGGCAATCTCGGTGTGATAGCAAATAAGCTCTCTGTCACACGGGTCTTTTCAAAGAGTGAGAGGGGAATACATGAAGGAGCAAAATTGGACATCAGAGCAAGAAACGCATAAAGGAGCGCATTCTTTTTCGCTCCAGAAAGTGTTGCTCTCAGCAAAGGATTATAAAATTATCTTTGCTATTGCGGTTCTCATTATCATCTGGAGAATGGTTCTAGAAATACCAGGTGTATTAAATTGGCAGCTGACAGGGTGGCAATATGTTGTGCATGCCGTTCTCTTTAAAACGACGGTCGCCATAACGGTCTGTGTCATTATTTTTATTCCGGTTATGTTACGGCTTCGCACCAAAGTGACGGGTGAGTTGTACAAAAATATTCAGAAACTAGAAGAAGCAATCTCGGTGCGAGAGCACATAAGCTCTCTGTCGCACGGGCTTTGTAAAGACTGAGAGGGGAAAAATGAACAGTGATCCTATAGCCGTATTTCTATTAGATTCCGGATTCTGGGTGATGATTGTTATTTGCATGATCATTATCATGCTTGTTTTAGCTCTTTATACCTCTGTCTTTAAACGGATGAAAATGAATTTCCAAGTGAAAGGCGCGCTGGAAAGAGTGCTTAAAGAAAATGATCTTGCAACGCAGCAGTTTTGGAAAGATGAAGCCGTGGTGCAGAAGAGGCGTTTGCAACTAAAGGAAAAAGAGTTCTCTGCCGATTATGATGATGATGAAATTCTCACGATAGAAAGTGCAACAGGGCTTTTAAAAAGCTTGGGATGGTCGGTGGAAATCGAGGGAAAGGGAGATTATTTGGCAACCCTCTTTTTACCAGATCGCGAAGTGCAGTTTCTTTATAACGAGAAACGAGTGGAAGAGTTTTCGCCTTTTGATCGCGGACTTTTAATTATGAGCGGTATTTTTGCGGCGGCTTGTCAGACGATTAATCCGCATAATTCTGGGGTTTTGCCAACAGTATTTATGAATTTTGTGCCCAATGGATTGGAAATTTTTGAAGAAAAAGTGAGCGCCAAGCTTTTAAAGAAAGCACTCGATACAACTTTAAAATGGACAATGGAAGATGATTCTTTGCATGAAATGTTTCGCTCTCAATATAGTATTCCCCCTTGGGAAAAAGACTCTTTATCATGGGCAACGGATGGAGACGTAGAGTTCGCACCTTATGCTTTGCTGCATCTTGCTGCTCTTGCCTTGCTGGGCGATGTTGAGACTTTAGCTTCTTATGACGAAAGTTTTACGGCAGGGGAGAAGCTTGGCTTTGATGAAACCATTGAAAAAGTCCATTTGGAACGCGCGATGGTGATTGCTCAAGAAGTGAAAAGGGAAGGAAAGTTCAGTTACGATCTACTGGAACGGGTTGCTGAGAAGTGGTCTATAGCCATGGACTATCAGTTTTTCAGAGTGAGACCCCCTAATACGTGTAATCAAAAACGAGATTTTCATAAAAAAATAGTCGAGAAGAAAAAACAAGAATTAAGGGAACAAGGGTTTGAAGGGGTGAGTGATGAACAGTTCGTGTTTGAAGCAGAGGGGGTAAAACATGCTCCTGATATTACTTATATTAAAGATGGTAAAATCGCATTTATGGATATAAAAATTGATTAGTTTATTCTCCTGTTGAAGAAAAGTACCCTTATTTGAAAGAAGAAAAGCGCCATGATTGAGGCGCTTTCACACCTTTCATACCAGAGCAAAATAAAGTGCTCGAAAAATCAAGAATAATAGCCAAGATTTTAAAAAATAGACTGAAAATGGCTTTATTCTCAAGAATAGAGGAGAAAAATCAATTATAAATTCTACTCTCTTCTTAAAGGCGGTCTCTTTTTTGTTAGAAAATGCTCATAAATTATCGCTTATTCAAGCGGTATGAGGGAAAGGTCCATTGACTAAAGCGCTATGGGGGGAGCTCCATTGACTAAAGGCGCTATGGGGAAGCTCTATTGACTAAAGTGCTATGGGAGGGAAGCTAGGGGGTAGAGCCTTTGTCATTTGAGGTGAGAGGAAGGCAAAAAATGGCATTTTTGAGCAGTGTTAAGCTCTTTTGCCTTTGAGGTATTTTTTGTCTTTTTAAGAAGTCCTTGCCAATGAAGCAGCGCTTGTTAAGCTTCAACAGTGTTTCAGTATGGTGATATTGATATAAAAAGTTATGGTGTTTTTGTGTTTTTCAGTCTGCTTCATGGAGATCTGTAAGCCAATCCGATGACATAGGAGATGCATGGTCATTTTCTTGAAAACAGAGGAATTTTTGGGAAGAACAAGAGGATTGCGGACCCTTATTAACGAAAGCGCTATGGGAGGGAAGCTAGGGGGTAGAGCCTTTGTCATTTGAGATGTGAGACAAGTAAAAATGGCATTTTTGAAGGCGATGATATTTGGCCAATAAAAATAAAAACACAATAAAAACTAAACTAAAACAGAGGAAAAATTAAACTAAAAAAGGCCCCATTTTATAAAGGGCCTTTTTATTTAAATTTTACAATATATACAAAATGTATATAACCTTACTTTAAGAACTTTTTGTATCTTATATTCTAGTAGCAACAAGTTGTACGAAATATATAATAAGTGATCCTAAAAAACCAGCTATTGCATTCAATAAATTTTCTGCTTTATCGTATATATCGTCGATTGATGCTTGTTCTGATGCGCTTCTATTACTGACTCTCAGTATATTCAATGTATCCGATGTGTCCCTTACTTGTTTAACAAAATGTAAATTTGTTTTCTCAATAGTATAAGGAGCAACAATAGGAGAGGGTTGTTTATTGACTATACGATCAGATTTTTGAATCGCGAGAGCTAAACCACTTGTAATAGCCCCAGCTATGAAAAAATATCTGATATTCATAGTTTTTCTCCTATATTTATTTCGATAAATAAATATCGATACGTATCATATATAAATACGATTTAAATAACTATAGTAAAAATACAACAATCACAAAAAAGAATAAACTTTGCCTACAAATTGACAAAATTTACCCTTAATTGCCTTAATGAATTCTTTCAGATTTGATTTTATGAAGGCGTAAAAAAGTTTGAAAGCTCTGTAGAGAAGTGGAATCCCATAAGGTGGGTGATACAATAGTTGCTAGCAAACTTCTTTTTGTGCCTTTGACCAAGGATTCATAAAAATGAGGGTTCATAAAAATGAGATGCGATGAAATTTGAGTAAAACCCTTGAAGGGAAGGATTCACTCTATTGAAGGCGGAGTGCATCTTTTCCATGGATTGGATACTGCTTCATGAGGGTTTGGCGGTATCCGTTGAGGGGAAGGATGCACTCTTTTGAGGGGTTGAGTGCATCCTCTTATAGATTGGATACTGCCTTTATGAGGGTTTGGCGGTATCCGTTGAGGGGAAGGATGCACTCTTTTGAGGGCTAGAGTGCATCCT